>CAZGXE010000001.1:0-41714 GCA_964529605.1 uncultured Candidatus Bathyarchaeia archaeon
TAAAAACGTAAGGTATAATAAGGGTATTCTGCATCTTTTAGATAAGTAAGTGTTGAAAGGATGCTGCTGGCTTATGCCGTTTAAGCGTAAGAGTAGAGGCCGTTCGAAAGGTCAGAAAGGTAAGAGTGATTATGTTCATTGCAGTTCATGCGGTGAATTGGTTCCACGTGATAAAGCTAAGAAGGTTACACGCCGTATATCGCTTGTCGATCCTGTTTTGGCGAGGGAGCTAAGGCAGAAAGGCGCCTACCTATCAACTCGAGTTGAAACATTATACTATTGCGTTTCATGTGCAGTTCATAGAGGTGTAGTTAAAGTTAGAGCTAGAGAAGAAAGAAAGCGAAGAAGATAAGGAACCCTCATTTTGAAACCTCATGTTTCTTTGAGATAGCCATCCGATAGAAGTAAATAGCCCTCTGAATAACTGTGAAATTTGATGTGAGAGCTAATATTATTATGCCTACCTCTAACGCTGGGAGATCAGCCCAAGCAAGATTCATTATGCTTGCGATAGCTATTATCAAGATTCTTTCAGCCCGCTCTATTAAGCCTACTGACTCCATAGATACGTCGGCAGCTTCAGCCCTAGCCCTAGCATAGCTTGTTAGCAATGATCCTATTAGGGCTAAAATGCCCCAAAATAGGTTGCATAAGCCGCCTAGAATAAGACCGCAGAGAATCGCTGCATCAACGTATCTATCGAGTAGAGAGTCCAAGAAACCGCCTAAAAGAGTTGCTTCGCCATATAGCCTAGCCAACACGCCGTCTAAAGCATCGCAGAAGCCGGAAAGAAAAAGGAAAATGACCGCTAAAAAGAGGCGGATTCTATAAGCGTTTGGATCAGCTAGGGATACGCCGGCGTCCCAGTAAGCTACACCGGAGAGCAAGCCTAAAATCACTCCTAAACCGCTCACCATGTTCGGTTTGAAGCCAGCTCTATGCATTAATCCGGCTCCTGCAGAGAACCACTCTTGAACCTTGTTCTTAAGCTTCGTTAACATCTCTCTTTTTCCTACACACTAAAACAATAATAAAGGCTTCATCCCCTTTTAGATGCAATATTCTTCCCAGATCATTTTGGATATAATAGTCTAGCCATGTTACACCCTCCTTTTAACCCTAAGGTAGCTAGCGACATTTTTACATTTGGCTCTGAGCGGAAGTAGATGCGGCGTCTTCAATCCCATCTCAGTTAGAGTTTCCGCATTTTCCATCCCTTTGGCTACGACGAAATCCGCTGAATAATAAACTTCTAGAAGCTCCAGATCATGCGGGGTTTCAAGTACTCCCATGTAGCATCTCTGAAATATGCGGAAAACGCAGCCTACTTCAGCCTTCAAGTTTAACGCTCCGGCATTAAATTTAATGTTTAACGTTTTACCTTAAGTATCGCTTCCGCGAACTCAATCATAACCTTATAGGGGCTTTTAGCTTTCACTATGCCGCTTGCAACAAGAACACCTTCTGCTCCAAGTCTTATTGCCGCCGCCACATCTTCGCCGCCAGTTATCCCTGCTCCACATAAGACCGTGATCTTGGGGTTAATCCTCCTAACGGCCTCCACAGTCTCTTTAACAACCTCGGGTTTCGCCTTTGAGACTGGTATACCAGTGCCTATTAGCTCCGGCGGCTCAACAGCGATCATATCAGGTTCAAGGGCTGCGGCTGAAGCGCTTACCGAAGCATTATTGGTGCATACAACGGATATTAACCCTATCTCGCGGGCTCTTGTCACGGCAGCATCTATGTCAGCGAGCCTAAGCCGCCTTTCAGAGTGGTTAATCAGTGTTCCAGCAGCTCCAGCATACTTTACGGATTCCGGTAATACATGACCGGTGAAGCTCCCATATTTGATTGGATCCATGTGCTGTGCGAAAACCGGTATACTCACACTTTTAGCTATTGGAGCTATGTCAACCATTTGCGGGGCAACACCTATACATACGCCTGTTTCAATACTGGCCCTTTCAGCCATCTCAGCCATTTTAATAGCGTTTTCACCAGTAGCCTCAGCGTAGGTTTTAAAGTTCACAAGTATAATCGGGGTCTTAACTTCGCTCAATCCAACCTCCCCACTACCTAGGTTAAACACTGAATTTATTCCCGCTTAGTACATTTAACCTTTTTCAAATCCATAGGCGACCATAAAAATTATTGAGGTTTCAAAGCAGAAGGTAAATGTTGAGCAGCTTGCTTAAAGCTTAAAAAATACGCAAGGAGTGAATAAAGCATATCTTTAGTTCGATTAATATTTTGGGACCGGTTTCCCAGTTTGTTCATGAGAGGAGGATCAACCATAGAAAGAGGGCTTATCACGTGGTATTTCCTGTATTTGCATTTGGGAGATTTTTTTTGCATCTTCAAGTAGATTGTCAAATGTCTCATCTAATTCGGATATGTAAGATTCAAGCGCTTCAACATAGAGTAGCAACGTTCTGATCAAATCGCTTACGCTATTACTGTAGTCCAGAACTGTGCTCAGAAAATCTATTTCCCTTCTGTTGCCTTCTTCAGCATCGATGTTCTTCTTAATGTCTTCAAGCATCTTATAGAAGCATTTCTCTTCTATTTTGAAGAGGTCCGACTTTAGATTCACGTAGGCTTTCAAGCTTTCTAAGGTCTTTTTTATAGATTTTCTTCCAATGGGCTCCGCCAAGTCGTTACCCTTCCTTAAATGCTCATTTTATAAACTTTTGAGGTATCTGAAGTTATAATGCTTGTTAATAGCCTCATGTATTTCTGAAAATTTTTCACGTAATGATACGGTTGTAGAGGGAGCTCTCAAACGTGACATTTATATGATTAAGGATGAAGGTTGAATGGGTGTAACTTTTAAATGAAGAATAACTTAATTCAGGGTGAAGCGCTGAAAGGCGGGGGTAAAATTGACTGTTTGTAGCATCTTTAGAGATGCTACATAAATTGTTCAAGTCTTGTCAGCCCTATTATTTCATCAAATTCAAGGTTTAATGCATCTAATATCTGATCGAATATTGATTTTAAATAGCCAATATATTTGTCAACATCTATCTCCTTTGATGTCGCTAGCTGAACAGGCTTCACAAACGGCTCCTTAATAACCTTCACAAACCTTATGGTGTCTCCAGCTTTGATCTCAACGCCTTTTGCTTGTAACATGAAAGCCGCCTTTACATGCTGAGGTGTTGTTTTATAGTATGCTCTCGGAACCTTCCCTAAGACAACTTCGAATGCTAAATCATTAATATCCTCCCATTCACGCCTCTTAAGCTTCATGTAGCATTCACGTATTATTTTCTCAATATCCTTCTTTGCAAGATCGAATTCAGCTGGAGTTTTCACGCGGCTCAATATATGCTCGATCGCATCAAAATATCTCTTTATGAACAAAGGTATATGCCGCTTTTTGCCTGTAAGCCCCTTAACATCAACGGTGCCATCTTCAAGGACACCTAGATAATTCTTCTTTCTTGAGCTTAAAACAGCATAACGATAGTACTTGTCAACCTCAAGCTCCATTCCAAGGTTCTTTTCAGCCCACTCAGCCAAAGTTTTAATCTGCTCCGCCGTCGGATTTTTAAGGAAGAGGCTGTCCGTATCGCCGTATATCACTTCAATCCCTAATTCTCGAGCCTTATTTATTGTCTGTGTGATTATGTTTCTTCCTATGGCTGAAGTTGCCTCAGCCGCTGGTGGACAGTAAAGATCAAAAACCTCAGCTCCGAAGACCCCGTAGGAGGCGTTTAAGATAACTTTTAATGCGCTCTGTATCACATTATACCAGTCCCGCTGTTCGTTTGGAAGAGATTTGTCTTTGGCTTTAGGCTTATACCACCTAACCCTCAAGTCTCTGAGGGACCCTATAAGCGCGCTTTCAAGAGCTCTATGCTTCTTACATATCCAATGCGGGGTTTCCGGAATAACATTGCTTTTGCATTCTTCATGTACGCAACGAACTGTCTGATAACCCAGGTTGTAAACTTTTATTATTGAGGGGTATAGGCTCTGAAAATCCATCACAGCCACATTAAAGTGTACGCCGGGCACAGGCTTAACAACTATTGCCCCCATATACTTTTTGCCTTTAATAATCGCCTTGGTCGCCGTTTTCCCCCTAGCCGCAATTATGTCGCTACTGTTTGGAATAAGCATGTTTCTTCTGCGATGTTCATACTGCATGAAACTTCGGATCCACCTCGACACTCCTTGCCGGCTTACATCCTCCATGGGCATCCGGCTTATTCTGGTTAAAACCGTGAGAAGCTTCATTACTAACTCATCATTGTAAGATGTGAGTTCAAAGGTTATCTCAGCATCGTTTAGGCAGTATTTAGCAAGTTCGCTGTAGGAAACCTCTGAAAATGATTTTGTGAGTTTAATCTTAGATTTGCCCAATAATGCCCGTGCAACCTCATCTAGGGTTACATTACGATATTTATTTGCGAAAGCATATATTTGAATCGACTTATTGAAGAAAAATCTGTATAGATCTATGTGAACACCATACCTCAGGAGGCAGATTTTCCGCCCTCTCTCTATTGGAATATCATCTCTTGAGAAACCTAGATTTCTGGCTCTGTGATAAATATAATTGAGGTCGAAATCGTCTCCATTAAACGTTATAAGGAAGGGATAATCATTCAACACGTCAAAGATTGATTGCAGCAGATCCCTCTCTGAGGTATAGAACTCTACTGAAACATCGCTTGGGAATTTCATGTCCCCCTCATCAATGCCTTCACGCCTTAGGAGTAAAACCCTTTTTCTTCCATCAGAACCTACAAATGAAGCGCATATTACTGGCTGGGAGGCCTCCTCCGGGTTCGGAACACGCGTTGGAATCGGTGAATAAACCTCTATATCAAGGGCGACACGGCGCATTTTAGGGGCTGGATACTCCAAGAGTCTAGCCCAAAACTCTACGTATGACGCGAGGTCGCTAGGCTCATTCTCAAAGAATCTCTCGATGAGTTTCTTAACGTTTATATCAGCCTCTTCCTGAGTGTAGGGAACTAGGTTGCCGCTCTCAATCTTGTAGAGCATACCTGGGAGAAGCTTCCGATCATAAATATAGCATTGATAATATTTGATGGCGGCCTCCCAAACCTTAACCTCTCTATTATTCCCGAAGACAAGCGGATAGTCCTCAGGTATTATATCCCTCAAGCATCCCTTAGGCCTTCCGCCGATTGCCAGCGGATCTTTAGCGACAACCTTTGTCACCTTAATCTCCCGGTCGTAGAGGGCATCGTACTTTTCAACAACCTCAAAATGATCGAAGCTCGGATGGTTAACAACTCTATCAAGTTTTTCAAGCTCTTCCGGCGGAATATTTGTGAAAAGATATGGTTTGTGCCCTGTGTTATCATACCACAAATATACGCGTTGGGAGATAGGTTCATAAAGTTTTATGTATGCTACTCTCCTCTCGCCATCGTATCCGGCGGAAACAAAATAGGCGGGAGGTAAATTCTTAGGCGTAATATCCTCTTCAGAATGTTCTTCAAGGACTCTACTACCTTTTTCATCCACTTCTATTTTTCCCTCTGGTTTAGATGATGAGCTCTCATTCTCTTTGGAATTTTCAGTCTTGAATAGATGACTACAAAATTCATCTAAGCTTTTCTGCGGCATTATCCAACCTATCCAAAAATATTATTGAAAGTGCATGAATTTAAAACTTCTGAGGGTATAGGCTTTTAAGCCTTAACACCTTAGAAGAAAGTTAATGATGAAACGGTGTCTAAATGCTGTATTCGACAAATATTTCACTAGATCTATCGTGGCTTGAACAATTCGACGCTTGGCTAGAGAGTATTGCCATGCAATATGGCTATTTGGGTATTTTTATTGCAAGCTTCGTGGGAGCAGCATCCATAATAATTCCAATACCATATACAGTGCTCATATTTATGTTGGGCAAAATATTGGATCCATTTCTAGTGGCCCTATCCGCTGGAGCAGGATCAGCGCTGGGTGAATTCTTCGGTTACGCAATGGGCTATTACGGAAGGGCTTTAATGAGCGAGGGAAAAAAGAAAAAAGCCGACTACGTGATGAAGATTTTCAGTCGTTATGGGGCAATAGCGATATTTACTTTCGCCTTCACACCTCTCCCCGATGATCTGCTATTTATACCACTTGGAATAATGCATTACAGCTTCATTAAGGCTTTCGTGCCTTGCCTGATGGGGAAGATCGTCATGAGTCTCATTCTAGCTTACGGCGGCCGCTTCTCAAATTGGGTGATAGAGCTAATCTTTGGGGGCGGTGGAGAAAGCGGGTTATGGACTATGGTGGCTACAACACTTCTTCTAGTCGCTATAATAATCGCCATGTTCAAAATCGATTGGGAAAAATTTTTCCCGCTGGAAGAGAAAGAAAGAAAATCCACTCAAGAGACCTCTCAAAGTTCTGATGCGGAAAATGATCATCAGAGAAAACCGTAAATTTCTATTAATTTAAAATTCTTAATTACGGTTAAGGAGAGGAATCGTGAATGCTTCAAATGTTTCATGCCCGATATGTTGTGTGCCCCCTCTTCACTTATTTAGCAATGAGTGTTTTCGTCTTTGAGGTTGCAGAAGTGCTAAGGGCAGCTGCAAGCGTCTCTCATAGCTTAGTTCTTCTTTCCCAAAAGATGGGTTTTCTGGATTAACCCCCGTTCTCGATGCTTCTTAGAAAACGTAAATAAGATTTTTCGGCTATCATTGATATATGGCTGGGTCATGAAATGCGGGTTATAGCTGATTTGCATTTACATAGCAAGTACAGCCGTGCTACAAGCACTAATATGAATGTAAGCGGGATCTCTCGTTTCGCTCAGATTAAAGGATTAAATCTTGTTGGGACAGGTGATTTCACTCATCCTAAATGGCTTCGTGAGCTCAAGGAAAACCTAGTTGAAGTGCCCGGAACAGGCTTATATCGGTCTGCAAACATCTCTGAATCTAAAGTTTGGTTTATGGTGACAGGTGAGGTTTCAACAGTTTTCACTTTTAAGGGTGCAAGGAAGAAGATTCACCATGTAATATTAACAGCGAGTATTGAAATAGCCGAGCAGATAAATGATCAATTATCCAAGTATGGAAGCCTCGAGGTGGATGGCAGACCGACATTAAATATGTCAGCGCCGCATCTAGTTGAGGAGATAATGGAGATTTCAAGGGAGAATATGGTTTTCCCAGCCCACGCTTGGACCCCCTGGTTTAGTGTTTTCGGAGCATTCAGCGGCTTCGACCGGATGGAAGACTGCTACCAAGATATGACCAAGCATATATACGCACTGGAAACCGGCTTATCCTGCTATGATGCGGAAACGGAGGTTTTAACTGAAAATGGTTGGAGAAGCTTTTCGGAAATCGATTATTCAGATAGAATTTGCACCTTAAATCCGGAAACTAATGAAATCGAATTTCAACATCCAACAGGAATATTTGTTTATAATTATGAGGGGAAGATGTATAAGCTGGAAACTAAAAGAGTTAACCTTTTAGTTACTCCAAATCATAAACTTTTTTATAGTCCCTGTGACTTTCGTAATCCGAAGCCTTTTAGGCTGAAAGAAGCCAGATTTTTGTTTAATAAATCAAAAAGGTTTAAAAAGGATGGTGTTTGGAAAGGCGAAAATAAAGCACATTTTATGCTTCCCGCTGTCAAGATAAAACATGGAAATCGTTATTATCGGGGTTTTCGAGTTAAGAGTGAGAAGAAAATCCCCATGGAGTCATGGTTGAAATTTTTTGGACTCTGGCTAGCGGGGGGATGGATAAGCAAAGGTAAGCATGGGGATTACAACGTTTACATAAGCAACCAAAATCAAGATCTTTTAAAAGAGATGGAGACCCTCCTAACAGGCTGGGGCTATAAGGTCTATAAATATGCTAACACTCTAAGAGTGAGAGACTATCAGCTTTTCCACCATCTTAAGCAGTTCGGCAAGAGCTCTGAGAAGTTTATTCCTAAGGAAATTAAATCGCTGTCAAAGAATCTATTAGAGATTCTACTCCAATATTATCTTTTGGGTAACGGTGATAGATACGGTCGAACGAGTAAGGGTTTATCGGCAACTACGACTTCAACCCGTTTGCGAGATGATTTGCAGGAGATCGCGCTAAAAATCGGGATTTCAGCCTATTATAAGCTGGGGCGAAAGAAGGGGGATTTAATATCGAAGCCTTACAAGGGTAAAGTGTATAAGCAGAGAGGAGGTACGTGGGTAATTTATTTCATTAGACAGAACCAACCTATAGTTTTACCCTCAATGATCAAAAAGTATAACCACATAGAGTCTTGGGTGGATTATAAGGGCTTAGTCTTCTGTGCGTCAGTTCCGAATCACGTAATTTACATCCGCAGAAATGGTATCCCACTTTGGTGTGGAAATTCGGATCCGCCGATGAATTGGCGTTTAAGCGCCTTAGACAGGTTTGCGTTACTCTCTAATAGCGATTCGCATTCAAGCTGGCCGTGGAGAATTGGGCGTGAAGCCAACGTTTTCGAACTTAAACGTTTAACCTACTGGGATATAATTGACTCGATCAGAAATAAGGATCCCAATCTCCTAAGGTTCACTATTGAAACCAACCCCGCGTATGGTAAGTACCATTGGTCCGGACATAGAACATGCGGGATTTCACTTCCACCTGAGAAGGCCATAAAACTCGGGGACATCTGTCCAGTTTGCCATAGAAGGCTCACCAAGGGTGTGGAGCAGCGGGTTGAGGAGTTGGCTGATAGGCCCTATGGTTTTAGACCAGCTGGTTCGCCCGGTTACATGCATCTTCTCCCGCTCTCAGAAGTTATAGCTTCCGTTATAGGTGCAAGATCGCTTGGTTCACGAAGAGTATGGAGCATTTATAATGCCCTCATCTCACATTTCGGCAACGAATATGCGGTTTTAATAGACGCTAGCTTTGATGAAATGGTGAAGGTTGCTGGTCCATTAATCGCTGAGGCTGTTATCCGGGTTCGCGAAGAGAGGGTTAAGGTTATTCCAGGCTATGATGGTCTCTACGGGCAGATTATAATCTTTCCGGAGAGAGGTGAGAATGTGATTAGAAAGGAACCTAAAGGGACTGAGGGGAAAACTAGAATTTCAAAGCAGAAATCTCTATCGGAATTTTTCTAATTGTGAATTCAAGTTTAAAAAGTGGGTTAAGGTTATTTTAGTTTTTTAATTAGTACCTGAGCCGCTAGGATCATTGGATCCCACGTTTCAGCGAGCGGCGGTGCATAGCATGTTTCAGCCTTCGCGAGCTCTCTTACAGTCATCTCCTTAAGTATTGCGAAGGAGAATGCGTTTATTCGTTGGGCTACGCCCTCCCATCCAACTATTTGCGCTCCAATAATCTTCTCCGTTTCCTTTTCTGCTAGAATTTTTATCCTCACTGGTAGGGCACCCGGATAATATGCTGCTCTTGTCTTACCACTGAATGTTGCCGAGATAGTTTCGATTCCTACTCTCCGAGCTGCTATCCCCGTCAGTCCAACGGTGCCTATCTCCACATCAAATAGTTTAGTGACGGCGGCCCCTAACACGCCTGGGAAAACAGCGTATCCGCCTGCGGCGTTTATTCCAGCAACCTTCCCTTGGCGGACAGCGGTTGTTCCCAACTGACATACTGTGGGGCGTTTCGTGATAAAGCTTATTGATTCCACACAGTCTCCGCAGGCGTAAACGTCCTTGACATTTGTTTCCATACGCATATTAACTCTAATCAGTCTTCTTTCACCTAGATCTATTCCAGCTTTCTGGGCGAGCTCAGTGTTTCCCCTAACTCCGGTTGCGACGATAACGATGTCCGCTGGGATATGCTCGCCCGCCACAGCTACTCCACTGACTTTTTCGTCGCCTAGTATTTCATCAACTGAGTGGCCGGTGATTATGTTTAAGCCTTTTTTCTCCAGCTCCTTCTGGACGAAAGTGGCCATGTCCTTGTCAAGCATGGCTGGGAGAATCTGAGGTAGGAGCTCAACGATTGTGGTTTTCAGTCCGCGCTCTACGAATGCCACACCTGTCTCTAAGCCTATTAAGCCAGCTCCAATGACAACTGCCGATTTAGAGTTTTTAATCGTCTGATCAATCTTCTCCCCATCCTCAATTGTTCTCAGCACATAGACGCCCTGTTTATCTCTACCCTTAATTGGGGGAACAGCGGATTTAGCCCCAGTGGCTATTATCAGGCTATCGTACTGAAGTTTCTCTACCTGCCCGTTCTTGTATTGAACTTCAACCGTTTTGGCTTCTGTATCAATATTCGTAGCTTTTGTTTCAACCTTCAAATCAATTTTCATCATCTTGAAGTAGGAGGGTGGAAAAACGATTAGGTCTTGGAAGCTTCCGATGTGTCCGCCTAAAACGAAGGGCAATCCGCAGCGGGAGTAACCGGCATACCGTTCGTTTGTTAGCATAGTTATTTCGGCTTTTCTGTCGGTAAGTCTCGCGGCTGCCGCAGCATCACATCCGGCGGTATGAGCTCCTATAATGACTATTTTCCTCGACATTTCAATCTATTCCTTCGCAATTTCTTTATGCCATTCCACTGCCCGCTCAAAATTCATTAGTGTTTTGAGCTCCTCCTCGAGATTGTCCGGTTCAATCACTAGTAGCCATCCTTTGCCATAGGGGTCCTCATTGATTATTTCAGGGCTGTCGCTTGCTTCAGTGTTGACTTCAACAACTTTACCGGTTAGCGGCGATATTAGATCAGATACGGATTTAACTGATTCAAGTGTTCCGAACGGTTCATCCTTTTTCACTTCAGCTCCGACCTCAGGTAGCTCAGCGAAAACTATTTCACGCATTTGCTTTTGTGCATAATCGGTTATGCCGACCCTTGCCTTCCCATCTTCCACCTTAATCCACATCCAATCCTTAGAGTAGTATAGCCCCTCAGGAACTTCATAACCTTCAACTTCAACCAACCTACACCACCTCAAAAACAAATATTTCATAATTAATTTAAAGTTAACGTTTAATGAAGAATTAATCTGGCACCTAAAGGGGTGTGAATGAATCGATGGCTAAAAAAGTTTTCATTTCAGGTCCAATTCAAGGAGTGGAAGATAGACAGTCCTATAGGGATAGAATCCGTGCGCTACTAACCAGATACGGCTATGAACCCATAGATCCCTGGCAACGTGAAAAGATTCTCTATAGAGGTCCGCCGGAAAATTGGTGGAGTCGGGTTCCGCCTAGAGATTTCATTAGGAGGGATCTTGAGGATATCGATAGATGTAATACTCTCGTCGCTTATCTACCTAAGCTTTCGGCTGGAACCTGTATGGAATTATTCTACGCGAAACTTAAGGGTAAGAGAACCGTTACGATCTGCAGACTTAAGAATCCGAGTCCATGGATTATAGAGCACTCCGACATCATTGTCAAAAATTTCAGGGAGTTCGAGAAAATTCTGAGGGAGGGGATATAGGCGAGTGCAGTCCGCTGGCTATGTTGATCTTTCAAGCTCTTCTCTCTTTTTCAGAAAGTCCGATATTGATGAAGCTCTCACAAGACTCTTAACAACAATCATCTTCCCACGAAGTAGGTCAAAGAGTCTTCTAACCTCTCTCTCATCTAAACTTGCTATGTTTATGAATATCATTGATGAAAAATATTGTGCGAAGAGATACGGATCCCTACGTATAACGAAGGGACTCTGTTCAGCCACAAGCCTAAAGGTTCCAACATCATCCACTTCAATAAACTCTTGAACCACAAGATCACCCTGCAAAACTACGAAATTTCGAACTTATAATACTTCTCTTAGTGAATAGTTTTATTCCTCATTAATTCTCCGCTCTTCTAGATCCCTTAAGTAATCGGAGATAATCATTTTCAACATTTCAGTATTATCCGAGGTTCCTATTTTTCTTCTTTCCCTAATGAGTCTCTTAACTTCTTCCGAGTTAGCGTAGGGCAATCCCTCCCTCCATCTAATATTTAATTCGTCGGCGGGTATTACTGGGACATAATATTTCTCGAAAACCTCGAGAGCCTGATGCGACATGTTGCCTCTAATAACGATCGCTTTCACACCTCTTTTAACAAGGTTTTCAGCGGTTATGGATCCGCCGCCGCTTGAATCCAAAATGAAAACTAGATCTCCAACCCTAATATTATACAGCTTGAACGCCTTTTCCAGCCCTTCCCTAGTAAATTGTTCGATGGGTTTTAATAGAACAAGATTCCTCATGGCCTCTAGATTCCTCAAACGCTGAAAGTGACCGAGCGTCTGCCTGTATGCTTCTATTTGGGCCTCCTGATCCTTAATCTTATTTTTGAGGAAATCTATCTCTTCCGCAAGCCGACGATATTCTCTTTCCCGTCTTATTTGAGCAGTCTGCTCACTACGGACTTTCCTTAATGCCTCCTGTAGGTTTTCGATCTTCACGTTTAGGGCCTTTATCTTTAACCGGAGCTCCCTATTTGCATCCCTCAAACGTTTGCATCTCTCTTTTTCAAGCATAAGCCTTGAAGTTAATTCCTCGATTAGCTCCTTCATCCTTTTCTCTCTGGGAGTGGTTCTATTCACGGTTATCCGCATCCTAGAAGCATCAGATTTCTGAAGAACTTTTATGGCCCTGGATATACTGTAGCCGCGAACAACCAAATCTTTGACGTCATCAGGGAATAGATTAATGTTGCCCTCCTTTAGTCTAGCGTCAACCTGCTCAAACTTATTCTTATAATGCTGATAGGCCTTAATGGCCGCGGCTAAGGCATCGATTTCATGCATGTTTTCAACTTTGATATTATAGCGATCTACATATGCCCTTGCCAACTTATGCTTCTCCTCAGAGCTCATGGAGATCACAGGCTCGAAGAGCACGGCGTTAAGTTTTTTCGAAAGGTTCTCAAGAAGGCTTGATGCTGGCGAAACATCACTAGAGATTATTGTCGGCTCACCTAATCTTGTGATTCTCTCTATGATCCTCGTTAAGGACCAGCCTCTATGGCTTTCCACGAGAACCGGTGTTCCATTAAATGTTAAAATGGCTAGACCGCAGTTAAGTCCAGGGTCAACTCCAACGATAAGTCTTCTTTTCCTAAAATTTTTTGACATACGATCATAACTTATGCGTTTTCCTCTTAAATTATCTTCTATTCTAATCAAGTCTACCCTTGTCAAAATTCTGCATGAATATGTCACTTAGATGATTTAATGTTGTTTAAGGTTTCCTCCAAATCTTTAGTGACATTAAATTTTCTCCTAAAGAATCTTAGTATGTTCCAAACATCTCTTCTCAAAAGAATTTCAGCGTTTGGATGATCTATTCTAACGAATTGAGGCCAGTCTATTATTAGGACACGCCAGCTAGGGGTTAAGACAACATTGAATTCGCTTAGATCTCCATGTATAACTTCAGCTTCAACATATGCTTTTCTCACATTATCTAAAATCTCATCTAAGATGAAGCTTGGGTCAGGTATTTCTGTAAACCGGAAGAGGCATTCACCCTCTATCATGCCCATAACCACAACATGCCTATTATAGCCAACTGGCTTAGGCACGGAAACACCGTGCGAATAAACGAGCCTCAAAGCCTCATTCTCTCTCTCAGCAGCTAAGCGTGATTGATAAAGCCAAGAAACATGTCTCCTATCAAGCAAGTAGCCTCTAAGCCTTCTTGTCTGTCGAAAACTCGTCCTACCCAGCCGATGGAATTTCACAGCCACCCTCTCACCACTCTGAGTAAGAGCGTCATAAACATCTGATTCCTTACCAACACCTAATGGTTTGCCTAGTGAATCAAGAATTCCAGCCTTAACCAAAGCGTTTAGGGCTAAACAATCGTAGCCAGCCATATTCAGCATATAACCCACATAGGGGCCTACCCACCGGTATATCAAGCCTAAAGCATTCAATCTTGTAAGGCGATATTTAACCTCCTTCTCGGCTAAACCGCTGAGCTTCAAAATATCCTTCTCTGGAACAAATCTGTGCCGGCTTAGATCAATCTCTATGATCATCAGTATCTTTAGGTCTTCAGGCTCAAGCTCACGAAAAACTCTGGCGGCAACATCGGCTGATGACATACACAACAAAGAATTACAAGATTAATCCATTTAAGCTTTTGACTTAGCTGTTCATTTATGGGAATAAATATTTAAACCAAGAAGGAATACATTAAAGAGAACCGATTATTCCCGTGATGTATGTTTTGGGAATAACTCTAACACCGAATGAAAAGTTCTTCACAATTCAGAAAGGTGAAATCTCTAGGATAGATATTGAAAATTGGCGTCTAATGGTTGATGGATGCGTTAAGAAACCATTAAACCCTATCATATGAGGAGTTAAATGCTCTACCGCATACCCGACTTATTGAGGTTCTTGAATGCTGTGATAATTCTCCGGGAGGTTCCTTAATAGGTGTCGCTGAGTGGGAAGGCGTTCTCCTCAGTAGAATTTTAGAGATGGCGCAGCCTAAAGATAATGCCTCATCGATAATAATTCATTCCCTAGACGGATACTCCACGAATCACAAGATTAATTATGTGAAGAAAACATGCGTCATACTTGCTTTTAAAACGAACGGAGCAACCTTGCCAATTGAGCATGGATATCCCGCGAGGCTTGTGGCGCCTGGAATGTATGGATATAAATGGGCTGAATGGATTTATAAATTGGAGGTTTCGGAGACCGAGAAACCCGGTTACTGGGAGAAAAGAGGTTATCCCCCCGAACTCTACAGAGGCTCTTACAGGACTTAAAACATAGTTGCTTCCAATCCCCTATAGATTATTAATTAGACACTATAAAACCATTTTAGATGTTAATTGGACGCTATACTTTTATATGGGCTTTTCACTTTTCTTGAGTTAGATGGTGAATTTAACCTTGGGGCTAAGGTCATTTATAAAATCAAGCTTAAGACTGCTTAAGTTCGCTAAGAAGCCTGGTAGAGACGAGCTATGGCTATCCATAAAAATATGCTTCTTAGGTATACTCCTAGTCGGTTTAATCGGCTTTGTGATATACACGCTTGCAGGCTTTATTAGATCCGGTATACTATTGCCTGGTGCGTGAAAAGTTTGAGTGAAGAGGAATCTGCACGAATCTTTGTAGTGAGCACAACAGTTGGCCAAGAAAAGAATGTTGCTAAGATAATCATGGGGCGTGTTGAAGTAAATAACATACCAATAAAGGCGATACTTATACCTGAAAGCTTAAAGGGTTACATATTTATTGAAGCTGATGGACCGCACATAGTCGAGCGGGCTGCTGTAAACATTAAACATGTTAAGTCAAGAATGCCGGGCGCTCTGCCTTTTTCAGAGATTAAAAAGTATATTTTAGTGAAGCCGACAATCGATGAATTGGACGTTAATGACATCATAGAGGTCATTGGGGGACCATTTAGGGGAATGAAGGCTAGAGTAACTGACATAGACAGGAATAAAGAGGAGGTAACAATAGAGTTGCTGGAGGCTTCCTTCACTTTACCAGTTATAGTTCACGCTGATTACGTCAAGCTTGTATCTAAGGGAAAGGAGAAGAAATAGTATGCCGGCTGAGAAGAAAGTTATTAATCTAGTGGTTAGCGGTGGACATGCAACAGCCGGGCCGCCTATAGGTCCAGTTTTAGGACCTTTAGGCGTGAACGTTGTTGCCATAGTGAATAAGATAAATGAATTGACGAAGGAATATGCTGGAATGAAAGTTCCAGTCAAAGTGATAGTTGACCCCGAGACTAAAGAGTTTGAGGTTTCAGTTGGTATACCGACAACGGCGGCTCTAATCGTCAAGGAGGCTGGAATAGAAAAGGGTTCTGGTAAACCTAATGCTGAGAAGGTTGGCAACCTATCAATGGAGCAAGTTGTAAAAATCACCAAAATAAAGAGAAGCAAGCTCCTAGCGAAGAGCTTGAAGGCTGCTGTTAAAGAGATTATTGGTACCTGTGTAAGTATGGGGGTTACAGTTGAGGGAAAGGAGCCAAAGGTTGTCCTCAGAGAGATTGATGAGGGCAAATATGATAAAGTGATAGGAGAAACTGAAAAGTAACAATAACATTTTTATCCTAATTATTCATATTCTTCTCATCTTCCGGAGCTGGATTCAAGGAATGTCTTTGGAAAGAAAATATCTGAAGGAAGCTCTTAAAGAGCTAAGGGAGAAAACGGCGAAAAGAAACTTTAGCCAATCAGTAGAGTTGATTATAAACCTCAGAGATGTAGATGTTAGTAAGCCTGAAAACAGGATACGTGAGGTTATTGAGCTTCCCCATCCGATAGGTAAGAAAGTTAATGTTTGCGTTTTCGCCTCCGGCGACATTGCCCTAAGGGCTAGGAGAGCCGGAGCGGATCTGGTTTTAGAGCGGGAAGAGATTGAAAGTCTCATGAACGATAAGAAGAAGCAGAGGCAAATAGCGAAGCAAATTGACTTCTTCATCGCAACCGCGCCCCTAATGCCTTTAGTCGGCAGAGTCTTCGGTTCAATCCTAGGTCCTAGAGGTAAAATGCCCACACCAATATCGCCAACCGCAGACATAGAGCGTGAAATCGAGAGACATAGGCGGCTTACCACCGTTAGAACGCGCGGTCAGCCAGTTTTAAGCTGCCGCGTCGGCACGGAGAACATGAGTGACGAGGATATAATCGACAACATTGAAGCCGTAGTAAGGAAAATTGAGGGAAAGCTCAGAAGAGGCATCAAAAACATAGATTCCATATACATTAAGGCTTCTATGGGCCCGCCAATAAAAGTTAAGATTAAGGAGGAGTAGAGGGGTTGCTGACCCAAGCACGCCGAGTATTACTTGAGAAATCTGAGAAGGTTGAGGAGATAAAAAGTCTACTAATGAAGTATAAGGTTCTAGGCATTGCAGATCTACGTAAGGTGAGGGCGCAACAACTTCAGGAGATAAGGAAAAAGCTGGAAAGTATTGCTCATCTAAAAGTTTATAAGAACACGCTGGTTAAGAGGGCTGCCAGCGCCCTTAAGGACAAACAGAATCTGGAGAAGCTTGAGAAGCACATGCAAGGTTCAAACCTCTATATTTTCACAAATTATAATCCATTCAAGCTTGCCCTCTTGCTTGAAAGGAGTAAAGTGAGGGCTCTGGCTAGAGCTGGTGACATAGCGACTGAGGATATAATTGTTCCAGCTGGCAACACTGGTCTTCCACCTGGTCCAGTTATCAGCCAGCTCAACGCTGTTGGTATACCGACGCGTATAGAAGGCGGAAGCGTCTGGGTTAGCAGAGACACTCTTGTGGCGAGAAAAGGGGACGTTATAAGCGAGAGTCTCGCGGCAGCCCTATCGAAGCTTGGCCTCAAACCAATAGAGCTCGGCCTATCTATTAAGGTAGTCTATGATGATGGATCCGTTTTCTCGGGGAAAGATCTAAAAATAGACCTTGATGATTACAAGCGGAATATCGGAGGAGCATACGCTCAAGCCCTAAACTTAGCGTTGAACTCAGCATATCCAACATCAGAGACAATAGCGTTGCTACTACAGAAGGCTATGTTTGAAGCGAGAAATCTAACTCTAAACGCTGAAGTCTTCCTGCCGGAGGTGCTGCCGGATCTCTTAGTGAAAGCCCATCTTGAAGCCTCAGCTTTAGAAGCAAAAATTCGTGAGAAAGAAGCAAGCGGATAATTGTCCACTGCACCTATGAAAACCTAAACCTTCTCCATTTCTAAACCTACATTATTAAGAAACTTAAGTAGGGGTCTTTTGTCAGCGCCTCTTATACCTTTCCAGTCGAGAATCGCCTTCTCAACGGTTTCAACTGTTCTTGTTATACACTGCCTTAGCATATGCTCATCCAGCTCATGCAAAGCATATTTTGGAATCATATGTCCGAAAGCCACATTGCTTGTTAGGGCCATGCGTGTGAACTTCCAATTGTAGTGTTGCCCCCCGATTCCTAAAACTGTTGGGTAAATTATCTCATTCTCAGCCGCCGCCATAGCTCCCCTTGCAACAGCCCCAGCTGCCCTAGTATCCCGCCACTGTTCTAGGGAGCTTCCCAGCTCAACGAACATCGCCGGGACATCGAGTGAGGGTCCATGATGGGTGCATTCGTAGGACACCTCGTAAGGTAGGTTGATCTCCTCCTGAGCCTTCTTCATCTCGATTAATGCTGACTTCATTGCGCTTGCCGGAGATATGGAGATCTTCCTTGGTATTCCGCCCAGCATCGCACTGCTAAGGTTGCCGGGTGTATGAACGGATAAAGTTGGTGTCCCGCTTTTACTGCTATGTCTTGATATGAAAATCGCAAGCTTTAGGTCTCTTGGATAAGGCAGATTCTGTGTGTTAACCGGTTCCTCATCCACGAAGACTAATTTAGCTTCTTCAGAGTTTCGGAGCGTTATGGAGTAAGATGGATTTCCAAGAAATTTTTCGCCGCTCTTTTTGAAATCGAAGAGTCTAATGAGTTCGTTGGCTATGTTTAACCCAGCAACATCAACCTTAGACGCCACGAAGAGTATCATTCACTATGCCAACCGAAAAAAATAAAAAAATAAAATTTTTGGGTTTTTATGGGCCTAGCTTAGGCTTCTACAAGGGTTTCCGTGCTTCTCACACCGTGAATGCTGTTTATTATGGTAGTTGCCTTCCGGAGTTCAGCGTAATCTTCTGCTTCGAGGAAAGCAACTATGTCAAATCTGCCGTAGGTGAAGTATGCTTTTCTAACGCCCTTAACCTTCTTAACAGCGTCTAAAATGCTCTCAGCCTTCGTTGGAACAACCTTCAATAATACGCATGCATTCAACATATAGGTTCATTCCCCCTCTCACAGCTCAATATATTATCTCCGGGAGGGTTTCTGTGAAGACTATCCCGCTCAACCTTCCCATTCTAAGAACAGTTAAACCCAGCTCCCTCATATCCGTGGCTTCAAGATCGACTACAACGTCATATCGGCCTAAAACTGGGAAAACCCTCCTTACTCCTTTCAATTGGCTGATTTTTTTAACAACCTCCTCAAATCTACCATGCTCAGTTCTTATTAGGATGCATGCTGAAACCAAAGTAATCCCTCACCGTATATTTTAGCCTAAAACCGTTAAAATAGGTTTTGGCTAATTAGTGAGAAACGATATGCTTAAATAAAAATATGCTTTTTCCTTGTTATTTGCTGAAGCTATGGAAGAAGGGTTCAATAGTATGCCAGGAGGATTCAGACACATAGTTCGTGTAGTGGATAAGGATATGGATGGAACCAAAACAGTAGTGGAGGCTCTATGCGATGTTAAAGGCGTAGGTTTAAGGCTTGCCACCATAATAGCTGAAAAAGCTGGCGTTTCACCCGAAATGAGATTGGGCTATTTATCAGATGATAAAATAAATGAGATTGAAAATATAATCCTGAACCTAGCTGATTATGGTATTCCAAGCTGGCTTCTAAACCGCCGAAAGGATTTGGAGACTGGTAAAGATAAGCATCTGATCTCTTCGGATATAGATTTGCAGGTTAAAGCCGACATAGAGAGGGAGAAGAGCATAAGGTCCTGGCGTGGTTACCGGCATGCTTACGGTCTTAAGGTTCGAGGTCAAAGAACGAGGACAACAGGTAGACGCGGTAAGACCCTAGGTGTTTCAAGATCCAGAGCTAAGAGGTCAAGGTGATAGGGTGTGGGTGATCCGAAGAAGCCTAAAAAGAAATATGAGCCGCCTAGGTTTCCGTGGAGAAGCGATGTTCTCCAAAATGAGCTTATTCTGCTCGGTCAGTACGGCTTAAGAAATAAGCGTGAGCTCTGGCGTCACAAAACTATGCTCTCAAGATTTAGGGGGATAGCAAGATCTATATTGAGCATGCCCATTGAGAAGAGAGCTAAGCTCGAATCTGAACTTTTGGGTAAACTGAAGCGCTTAGGCATTCTGTCCGAGAACGCTATTCTTGACGATGTTCTGGACATGAAGATTGAGGACATTTTGGAGAGAAGATTACAAACAATAGTTTTTAGAAAAGGACTAGCTAAAACACCCTACCAAGCCCGCCAATTAATAACGCATGGACATATAGCCATTAATGGCAGAGCGGTTTTCTCACCCAGCTATCTTGTCCCCAAGGGTGAGGAGGAAAAAATAACCTATGCTTCCTCAAGTTCACTCAGCAATCCTGAGCACCCCTTAAGATTAATCATTGAGGCTGCATCTAAAACTGGCGGAGGTGAACATGAAGCGTGAGTGGAAAGAAAGGGGAGAGGTGGGGTGTAGCCCACATATATAGCTCCTACAATAACACAATAGTTCACATAACAGATCTCTCAGGGGCTGAAACGATTGCAAGGGCCTCCGGAGGAATGTTTGTTAAGGCTGACCGACAGGAGTCTTCGCCCTACGCTGCAATGAGGGCTGCAGCGTATGCGGCGAGTATAGCAAAGGATAAGGGCATAACAGCCATACACATAAAGGTTCGTGCGCCAGGCGGTTCAGGTCCGAAGACTCCTGGTCCAGGGGCTCAAGCTGCTATAAGGGCTTTAGCTAGAGCCGGCTTCAAGATGATCGGCCGAATAGAAGAGGTTACACCTACACCGCATGATGGAACTAGGCGTAAGGGTGGACGAAGGGGCAGAAGGGTCTAGATTTCCTCAAAAGGGTCTATTGTGAGGGAAAAGTTGAAATAGATCTCTAAAATCTTTATGTGGGAAACATGTCATCCTATTATGATGGAAGAAAGAGGACTAAGTTATGCGTGTAACTCTCCTTGAAAAAAGTGACTTAACGACACGTTTCATAGTTGAGGGAATAAACGCTCCTCTAGCAAACACGCTTAGAAGAATAATGCTTTCAGAAGTTCCCACCATGGCTATAGACGACGTCATAATATACGAGAATTCATCAGTTCTGCATGACGAAGTGTTGGCTTTACGGTTAGGTCTTATTCCACTCAAAACGGATCTTGACTCATATAATCTCCCGGAAAAATGTAATTGCGGAAGTGATCTAGGCTGTCCCCTATGTAGAGCCATTTTAACACTTGATGTTAAGGCTGAGAACGGCGTCCGCACAGTTTACTCGGGCGATCTGGTTCCGGAAAACCCGAATGTGGCTCCTGTAAGCGATAAAATCCCAATAGTTAAGCTGGCGACGGGGCAAAGAATCAGGCTTGAGGCCTACGCGAAACTCGGTAGGGGCAAGGTTCACGCTAAGTGGCAGCCGGTTTCAGCCTGCACATACCGGTATAAGCCAATAGTGAGAATAGATTATTCCCGGTGTGATGCCTGCGGAAAATGCGTTGAGGTATGCCCAAGGAAGGTTCTCGTAAAGAAGGGGAATAAAATCTCGGTTGAGAATGGGATGGAATGCATCTTATGCACCGACTGCGTGAGGGTTTGTAAAGTAGAGCCTTCGCCGATAGAGATAAGCTGGGATGAAAACATCTTCATCTTCTATGTGGAGTCAACAGGCGCCCTGCCTGTTGAACGCATAATATTTGAGGCCTTAAAAATTTATGAGGAGAAATATTCGAATTTTATAACTCTGCTGGAGGCTGAGGGATTAGGAAATGAGTCGAAAGAATCTTAAGACAACAAACCCTGAGCTAATGAGGCTCGTGCGTCTCCTAAGGAAGGCTGCCAGAGAGAACAAAGCCAACATATGGAGGACTGTAGCCGAATATCTATCAAAGCATAGAAGAAGGCGCATAGCCGTTAATGTAAGCCGCATAAACCGCTATACAAAAGACGGGGATGCGGTTGTTGTCCCGGGAAAGGTTTTAGGAGCCGGACTGATTACTCATCCAATTAAGGTTGCAGCCTTAGACTTCTCGGAGCAGGCACGCCAAAAAATAATTAAGGCTAGGGGAAAATGTTTATCCATACCAGAACTCATAAAACTGAATCCTAGGGGTTCAAATGTTAAGATAATTGGGTGAAAACTCAAATGGGTACATCAGAGAAAAATAGGGTGACAATAATCGATGCTAAGGGATTAATCCTCGGGAGAATGGCCAGCGTAGTTGCTAAAAGACTTCTTAAGGGCGAGAGAATAATTATAGTGAATGCCAGCGGCGCCGTAATATCCGGTAACAGACATAGCATAATCAGAGCTGCCCATGAATTCCTCCAGATTGGGCATCCTGGAAAGGGACCCCTACACCCGAGGAGACCGGACACTATAGTTAAGAAAACCATACGGGGCATGTTGCCTTACAAAAAACCGCGTGGAAGAGAAGCCTTGAAGAGATTAAGGGTATATATAAGCGTGCCCGATGAGTTTAAGGGTAAGAGTGTGGAGAGAATACCTGAGGCTGAAGTTGAGAGATTAAGAGGCCGTTACATAACCATCTCTGAACTAGCCCAATCTATTAGAGGATGAGGAGTGGTGTAATCGTATGCCAGTTTCATCAAAGAAGGTTTTGGTTGTGAGTGGAAAGCGGAAAACCGCGATTGCAAAAGCTGTTATAAGATCTGGAAGAGGGAGAATCCGCGTAAACAACATACCCCTGGAAATTTATGAGCCTGAGGTTGCGCGCTTAAAGATTCTTGAACCCCTCCTAGAGGCTGGTGAGGAAGTTTGGAAAGATTTAGATATAAACGTTAAGGTGAGAGGCGGCGGTTTTATGGGTCAGGCGGAAGCCGCTAGGATGGCGATTGCTAGGGCGCTAGTCAAATGGACTAAGAGTGCACATCTGAAATCAGTCCTCCTAAAGTTTGATAGAACCCTGATAGCTGGGGATCCGAGGAGGAAGGAGCCTAAAAAGTTCGGCGGCCCAGGTGCGAGAGCTAGAGACCAGAAGAGTTATAGGTGAAATTCACACTCTTATCTTGAAAGAAGGATGAGAAGATGATAATTCCAGTTAGATGCTTCACATGCGGAAAACTTATAGGTGATAAATGGGAGGAGTTTGCCAGAAGAGTTAAGAGCGGAGAGAACCCAGGAGAGGTTCTGGATAGTTTAGGTTTAACCCGCTACTGTTGTAGACGCATGCTCTTATCACATGTTGAGGTAATAGATGAAATAATAAAGTTTTATGAGAAACGGGCGGAAATCTAGGAGGAATAATACGTATGTCCACAATAATTGAGGATGTTGTTGCTAGAAAAATCCTGAACAGTAGAGGGGAAGCAACCATAGAGGTTGAAGTAGCCACGATAGACGGCTTCGGCATAGCGTCAGCCCCAAGCGGAGCAAGCAAAGGTAAAGCTGAGGCAGCTGCCTACCCGCCTGGAGGAGTTGATGAAGCCATAAAAAAGGTTGAAGAGCTAATCGCTCCCGAACTCATAGGGCTTAACGCTGACAATCAAGAGGAAATAGACAACCTTTTACGCGAACTTGATGGAACCGAAAAATTCACGAACATCGGCGGAAACACCGCTTATGCGGTTTCCCTAGCTGTTGCAGATGCTGCCGCCAGCTCCTATAACATGCCGCTATTCCAGTATTTAGGCGGATGCCTAGCATGTTATTTACCCTACCCGCTTGGTAATGTTCTCGGCGGCGGAAAACATGCTTTAGGGAAGGTTCCGGACATACAGGAGTTTCTGGTTCTACCAGCTGGTGCACCAACCTTCATGGCTGCCGCCGAAGCTAACGTTAAAGTTCATAGGAGATTAAAGGATATACTCATTAAGCTAGACCCTCACTTCACGGGTGGAAGAGGGGATGAAGGCGCTTGGGCCCCGAACCTATCGAATGATAAGGCTCTTGAAGCCATTTCAGAAGCATGCGAAAAGGTATCCGATGAATTAGGCTTCGAATGTAGAGTCGGTCTTGACGTTGCCTCCTCCTCCCTCTGGAACCCAGATAAACAGCGTTACGTATATGTGAACGAGGGGATTGAAAGGGACAGAGGTGAACAGCTAGAATACATCCTAGACCTAATCGAAAGATACAGGCTTATCTACGTTGAGGACCCTCTCCATGAAGAGGACTTCGAAGGGTTCAGCGAGCTTACGTCAAAGGTTAAGGGATGCCTAATATGTGGAGACGACCTCTTTGTCACCAATGAGGAACGTCTAAATAAAGGTATAGCCAAAAAAGCTGGGAACGCAATAATCATAAAAATGAATCAGGTAGGAACCTTAACTGACACTTGGAAGGCAACTAAGCTGGCGAAGGAAAATGGGTATGTGCCGATAGTCTCCCACAGGTCAGGTGAGACAACGGCTTTTCACATCGCTCACTTAGCCGTCGGATTCGGCGCCCCAATAATAAAGACAGGGGTTCTCGGAGGAGAGCGAATAGCGAAAATTAATGAGCTCCTACGTATCGAGGAAGCTCTGGGTGGAAAAGCTAGGATGGCTGAGCTGAAAATTTAAGGGAGAGATCTAAATTGTCCTCTAAAGAGAAGGTTGAAGGTGAATCTGGCGTAGCGGCTGAATCATTACTTTTGCCGCATGATGTACTTCTCTCTGCGGGAATACATATTGGAACAAAAATTAAGACCAAAGACATGGAGCCCTTCATTTATAAGGTTAGAGGAGACGGCCTCTTCGTTCTGGACATAAAGAAGATTGATGAGCGGATAAGGATTGCTGCGAAATTCCTCAGCAGATTCGATCCATCGAAGGTTGTGGCTACAGCTGTTAGACTATACGCCAGAGAGCCAGTCGCAAAGTTCTGTGAGGTTACGAAGGCGACGCCTGTTATCGGCCGCTTTATCCCAGGGCTTCTCTCAAACCCGCTTTATCCAGCTAGAATTGAACCAGAAGTTATACTGGTTTCCGACCCGCGGACTGACGCTCAGGCAATTAGGGAAGCTACGAAAATCGGCATACCCGTAGTGGCTCTATGTAGCACAGATAATGACTTCACAAATATAGATTTGGTTATACCCACAAATAATAAAGGCAGGAGGGCCCTCGCGGTTATATATTGGCTTCTAGCAAGGCAGGTTCTCCGGGAGAGAGGGGAAATCCTGCCTGACGGCGACCTGCCGATTCCAATAGAAGAGTTCGAGGTTAAGTTGGCTGAGAAAGTGCGGTAAAAATAAAGCCAACGGAACAGTTTTTATTATTCTCCCCAGCTAACATTTTATATTCTAACTTGCAGAGTCTTATTTGGATACAAAGAGGGGAGGATAAACCTGTCAGTTAAGATTAGATATGCAAAATATGCTGGGAGTTTTTACGCTGGCTCAAAGGAGTCTTTAAGAAGACAGATTGAAGAATGCTTCACCCATAGGTTCGGTCCCGGTAAGCTTCCGCAAATATCTGAAGAGGGGCCGAGGAGAATAGTTGGCCTCATCTCTCCGCATGCCGGATATATGTATTCGGGCCCCGTAGCGGCTAACGCTTACTATCAGCTGGCTCTAGACGGCTCAATTAGCACATTCGTAATATTAGGCCCAAACCATCAGGGTTTCGGAAGCGGGGTTGCGATAATGAACCTAGGTGTTTGGCGCACACCACTAGGAGATGTGGAAATAGACGCTGATGTAGCAAGGGAAATTCTCAATCACTCCGATATCATTGATGTTGATGAAACCGCCCATGCCTATGAGCACTCGATAGAGGTTCAGCTGCCATTTTTACAGTACATTTACGGTTCCTCATTCAAGTTTGTTCCAATATGTTTTCTAATGCAGGATTTGGAAACCAGCCGTGAGGTGGGGCAAGCCTTGGCTGAGGCCCTCAGGGATAAAAACGCTGTCATAATCGCCTCAACGGATATGACCCATTATGAGCCCCATAAGCGGGCGAGTGAAAAAGATAGGGAGGCAATAAACGCGATACTTCAGCTTGATGAGAAGCTCTTTTACTCGATTCTGGAATCACGTAACGTGACAGCTTGCGGCTACGGTCCAGTTGCGGCCCTAATAACCGCCTCAAAAAGGTTGGGTGCCGAAAAGGCTGAGCTGCTAAGCTATAAAACGAGTGGGGATATAACTGGCGATAAATCAGCGGTCGTCGGCTACGCAGCCATAGCACTCATCAAATAAAAAAGGGGTTTCCAGTTGAGGTCTCAGTCTAGGGCCTCTGCGCCGGCGAAAATAATCCTATTCGGTGAGCACTTCGTCGTCCATGATAGGCCGGCCGCCGTCATAGCTATAGATAGAAGAGCCTACGTTACCGCGAAGCCTAGGGCAGACAATAAAATAATCATCAGATCTAAGGATCTGGATGCTTCAGGGGCCTTCGCAGCTAACGGTGAATATCAGCCGATTAAAGGAGGCTTTGAGACTGAAACGAAGTTTAAGCCAATCTACTCCGTTGCGAAAAACATTATGGTTCTCTCTAGTGAAGCTGCCGGTATAGAACTTGAAATAGACTCGTTTATTCCGGTTGCTGCCGGATTAGGCTCTTCAGCTGCTGTAGCCGTAGCGTCAGCCGCGGCTATAAGTAGTCTTCTAGAGGTTAATCTCAGCCGAGACGAAATCTTCCGAATAGCATTCGAAGCCGAGAAAATTATTCACGGCAATCCCTCAGGAGTAGACCCGGCAATCTCAACCTACGGCGGCCTTCTAATCTATCGTAGAAGTGAAGGGATAAGGCGGCTAGATGTTGATGTTGATTTTCCGCTCATAGTAGGCAACACACGTATCGAGCGGGTGACCGGTAAGCTGGTTTCCCATGTAGTCGAGTTGAAGAGGCGTTACCCAAGTGTGGTTGAGAGGATTATGGATGCTGGTGCCGCGATCACCCTCTTAGGCGTTGAAGCGCTCAAGAACGGCGACCTAGAAACTCTAGGCGATTTAATGAACATTAATCACTCTCTCTTATGCTCTCTAGGTGTTTCCAACGAGGCTATTGAAAGACTTGTTCACGCGGCGAGAAGGGCTGGCGCATTAGGCGCTAAATTGACCGGTGCTGGTGGAGGAGGCTGCATCATAGCCCTCCCCGCACCCAACATGAATCATAGAATCGCTGAGGCTATCAGGCATGCTGGGGGCGACGCCTTCACAACCAGTAGAGCCGTGGAGGGTGTTAGAATTGAGGAGTAAACCTACAATAGTTAAGCTAGGCGGCTCAGTTATAACTGTGAAGGAGAAGACTCTAACCCCAAATCTCACCGCGATAAGGCGGCTGGCTAAGGAAATAGCTGAATCGCATGTTTCACCGCTGGTGATTGTTCATGGGGGAGGCAGCTACGGGCATCCAATAGCCGCCAGATACGGGATTACTGAAGGTTTCAAGGATAAAAGCCGAATGCTGGGTTTTTCTAAGACGCATAATGCTATGATCTCATTGAACATGCTTGTCATCAGGTTTCTACTCGATCAGGGGCTCCCAGCATTCAGTATAGCGTCCTCCTCATTCATAGTCACTAAAGGCGGTAGAATTCAGTTTCTCAATAAGAGGGTTCTGGAGTATGCTATCAGACTTGGCTTCATACCAGTTCTATATGGAGATGTGGTTTTAGATGAGGATAGGGGCTTTACAATCCTTTCCGGAGACCAGATTGTCTCTAGGTTAGCTGTGGAATTGAACGCTGAAAAAATTATTGTAGGTGTTGATGTGAATGGTTTATATACGGCCGACCCAAAGATAGATCCATCCGCACAACTGATAACATGCATCACAATTAATGATCTGAAAAGATTGGTGGGGAAGCTAGGCGGCTCAAGGGCGGTTGATGTAACAGGCGGCATGATGGGAAAGATTTTTGAGCTGATCACACCAGTTATGAACGGGATTGAAGTATTCATTACGAACGCTTCAAAGCCCAATAATCTCTATAGGGCTCTAAAAGGAGAAAAAATTGTTGGGACGAGAATCATTAAGGGGTGAAACACAGATTAATCAGATAGAAAATAGGAAGGATGAGCATATAAGAATCTGCCTAGAGAAGAATGTGGAAGCGAAGGAGATTACAACAGGACTTGAAGATGTTTTCCTAATCCATCGGGCGCTACCGGAGATAAACCTGCGTGACGTAAACACTGAAACTGTTTTTCTCAATCGTAGGTTTTCAGCACCGATAATAGTTGAGGGAATGACTGGTGGAACTAAGAGAGCTGTGAAGATAAACGCTGTAATCGCTCAGGCGGTGGAGGAGCTCGGCTTAGGAATGGGTGTTGGAAGCCAGAGAGCAGCTCTTGAGAGGCCTAAACTAGAGAAAACCTACAAGATCGTCAGGGAAAAAGCCCCTAAAGCTTTCATAGTAGCTAATATCGGGGGCCCTCAAATAGCCATGGAATATGATATTAAGAAGATTAAGCAGGCGGTTGAGATGATTGAAGCTGATGCATTAGCGGTTCATTTGAATCCGCTTCAGGAGGCGGTTCAGCCGGAGGGAGAAACCGTCTACGCTGGGATAATTGATCAAATAAGAAGATTGGTGAACAGTCTAGAGGTTCCCGTAATCGTTAAGGAAACCGGTGCTGGAATATCGGCTGAGGTTGCGAAGAAGATTGAGGAGGCGGGAGCTGCATGTATAGATGTGGCTGGAGCCGGCGGGACAAGCTGGGCTGCGGTCGAGTATTATAGGGCTACTGAACGCGATGACGCCTTAAGCCGAGACTTAGGCTTAGCATTTTGGAATTGGGGTATACCCACAGTCATAAGCCTAGTTGAGGTTGTTCAGTCAGTTAATCTGCCGGTTATAGCGTCCGGCGGCTTAAGATCCGGGTTAGATGTGGCGAAGACCATAGCCTTAGGCGCCTCATTAGCCGGCTTCGCCCGTCCAATTCTTCTATCAGCTTCTAAGGGCTACGAAGAAACTAGAAGAACCCTACGCTCACTTATCAATCAGCTTAAAAATGCAATGTTCCTTGTTGGAGCCGACTCAATAGAAAAATTGGAGAATACGCCCATAGTAGTATTGGGTAAAACAGCCGAGTGGCTTAGGGCTAGAGGCTTCAGACCTGAAGCTTACGCCATGAGAGGTGAATAAATCATGAATCAAGATATTGTAAGGCGTATTCTAGAAGAGAATGCTAAGTTAATAGACGCTCACATAGAGAAGTATATCCCGAGAAGATTCGTTGGAAACTCGCTTCTTTTTAAGATCATACCGCCAAAATATCGGCTGGATCTTGAGGCAGTGAATAAGGCTTTAAACGAGCCATTATGGGAGTTTCTGGATAGAGGCGGCAAAAGATGGCGTCCAACCCTCTTCCTCCTAATCTACGAGGCTTTAGGCGGGGATCCCTCAGAAGCCCTAGATTTCGCCATAATACCTGAGGTAATCCATAATGGAACATTGATAGCTGACGATGTGGAGGATTCATCAGAGCTGAGGAGGGGTAAACCATGCACCTACAAGATTTATGGAATCGACATAGCTGTGAACCTTTCGCAAGCCATGTACTTTCTACCCATGATTGTTCTGAGCGAAAAGGGAGATAAGATGCCCTCTAATAAGGCTAGGCGAATATACAAGATATACGTTGAGGAGCTGATCAACTTAAGTCTAGGACAGGCAATAGATATAGCGTGGCATAGAGGTTTAATCCCGGCGGAATCCCTAACTGAAGAACATTATCTCCAGATGTGCACTTATAAAACCGGAACCCTCGCTAGAATGGCCGCTAGAATGGCTGCTGTATTGGCTGGCGCCGATAACGAGACTGTTGAAAAATTAGGTAAATTCGCCGAGTCAATAGGCGTAGCCTTCCAGATAAGGGATGATATACTCGACGTTGTTGGCGAGGAGTTCGCTAAGGGTAAGGGCGGCTTAGGGATGGATATAACTGAGGGAAAACTCACTCTGATGGTAATATACACGCTTAGAAAGGCGAACCGAAGAGATAAGGAAGAACTGCTAAGAATACTCAGCATGCATACGGAAGACGAAAGTCTCAGAAGGAGAGCTATTGAAATAATGAAGAAGTACGGTGCAATCGAGTACGCTAAGGAAGTTGCCTCAAGACTTATTGAGGAAAGCTGGGGCATGGTTGATGAGGTTCTACCCAGCTCGGAGGCGAAGAAAAAGGTTAAGATGCTCACCGAATACTTAGTTCAGAGGAAGATCTAACACATTCCCAAAATATTCCTAGCAGGTGTGCCACAAGATTGAATAAGCAGTTAAAGGATTTAGATGCAGTTAAAGAAGCCATAAGGAGAATAGCGTTATTAAACTCCATATCCCATGATGGGAAAGCCCGGAGCAAGCCTGTTCTAGGCAAATTACTCAGCGAAAGACCGGCTTTAAGAGCGGTCGCTAAAGAAATAGTGGGCCTAGTAGATGAAATAGTGCGGGAAGTCAACAGTATCCCTCTCAAGGAGCAAATAAAAATTGTTAAGGCCTCCTGGCCCGAGCTCCTCGAGAAAAAAGTAGGAGAGGAGAAAGAGGAGAGGAAAACCCTCCCCCCATTACCGAATGTGGAGAAATATAACATTGTTGTCACCAGATTTGCACCCAACCCGGACTGTGTTCTCCATCTTGGTTCAGCGCGGGCCATCATATTGAGCCACGAGTATGCTAAAATGTATAATGGCCGCTTCATACTGAGATTCGAGGATACCGACCCCCGGCTGAAGAGGGCCTCCTTGCAGTTCATGGACTTGATTAGAGAGGATCTAGAATGGCTCGGCTGCCGCCCAGATGAGGAGTATATTCAAAGCGATAGGATCGAAATATACTACAGATACGCGAAAAAGCTGCTTAAGGAGGGACGTGCATACGTTTGCACGTGCGCCCGGGAAGAGTTTCGGAGCAGAATAAGAAGTAACAAGCCGTGCCCATGTAGAAACCTAACGCTGGAGGAGAATCTCAGCCGCTGGGAAGCCATGTTAGGAGGAGAATATGATGAGGGCGAAGCAGTAGTGCGGATAAAAACGGATCTAGATCATCCAAACCCGGCTGTTAGAGACTGGCCAGCTCTCCGAATCATAGATACTAGGAAGTATCCGCATCCTAGAGTCGGCTCAAAATACCGTGTTTGGCCCCTATACAATTTTGCAAGCGGAATAGATGATCACCTAATGGATGTAACCCATATCATACGTGGAAAGGAGCATCTGACCAATCAGGAAAGGCAGAAATATCTTTACCGCCATCTCGGCTGGGAGTATCCGGAGGCAATTCACTATGGGAGACTTAAGATTGAGGGGGCGTCATTGAGCAAATCAAATATTTCGCGCGGTGTTAAAGAAGGTCTATACGTCGGCTGGGACGACCCTCGACTGGCAACCTTCCTAGCGCTGAGGCGTAGAGGCATAAGGCCTGAGGCAATAAGAAGGCTCATACTTGAGATAGGGCCTCGAGCGGCTGACATAACCATAAGCTGGGACAACCTATACGCCTATAACAGGAAAATCGTTGACCCCATAGCTGACAGATTCTTCTTTGTGTGGAATCCGGTTAGACTAATAGTTAAGGGCGTCGAGAAAGAGTTCAAGGTTCATATTCCACTACATCCAAGCCACCCCAGCAGGGGACAGCGGTTCTTCCACATTAAACCGATGGATGGTACAGTGAATCTTCTGATAACTAGGCATGACGCTGAAGAGATGAAGCCGGGGACTATAATACGTTTGATGGAGCTATTCAATATCAAAGTTAAAAGCGTCAGCGAGGATTCTGTTTTCGCTTCATTCCACAGTGAGCAATACAGCGAGGCGAAAAGGATTGGGGCGAGATTAATCCATTGGCTCTTGGAAGGCAGGTGTCTACCATGCAAGGTTGTGATGCCGGATAACTCGGCTATAAGCGGTTTAGTTGAAGATTCTTTCGGAATCGTTCAGCCTGATAAAATTGTGCAGTTCGAGCGATTTGGCTTCGTTAGGGTTGAGAGTATAAATGAGAAAATAGTTGTCTTCTTCGCTCATAAATAACTAAAAAATTTATTACATTTACTGTTTATTAGATTTATAGAAATAAATAGAGAAGGAGCGTTAAGGGATTGAAGATAGCCTTATGCGGTTATTTAGGTGCAGGATGCACCGAAATTGCTGGAATACTCGCCGGAAAACTTGGATTAGAAATTGTGAACACAAGCAAAATAATCTCAATGATGAAGGATTTTGAAGTTGCAAGCAGATCAGGTGAGGTTGACATAGACCTCATCATAAAGAAAAAGCTTGATGAAATTCTTAAGGGTGACAACGTAATAATTGAGGGAAGATCAGCGTTCTTCCTGCTGGATAGGGCGGATGTTATAAAAATTTTTCTAAACACTTCCCTTGAGGAGAGGGTCAAGCATGTCGCTAGCAGAAGAGGCATATCCCTAGATGAGGCGCGGAGAGACATTGAAAGAAGCGATAGAGATCGAAACAGCGTACTCCTAAAATTTTTCAAGAAGGATAGAATCGACCCCGCAGACTTCGATTTCTCGATAAGAACAAACTCTAAGGCATTCGCGAGAATAGCCGACATAATTGCTGAAGTAATTAAAGGTCTTTCAGCCGCACGGTAGCGCCCAGCTGCCCCAACCCCCCTCATAGATTATTTTTAGGAGTTCTGCTGCTTTTGATAGTTAATATACCCTACGGTAAATCTTTTGTTAATCTGAGCTTACCCGACGAAAATGTAGTGGCGGTTCTGCAGCCTGCTAAACATGGAAAAGCAGTAAACGAGAGTGAGATTATTAAAGAAGCGTTGAATAATCCTCTTGGAAGCAGCCCGCTGTCTCATATAGCGTTGAGAAAGAAGAAGATATGCATTTTGGTAAGCGACTACACAAGAGCGACGCCGAACAAAATTCTCATTCCACCAATAATTGAGGCTCTCGAAAGAGCGGGGAGAAGAACGGATGACATCCAAATCTTGGTGGCTTATGGACTCCATAAACCTGCTCCACAGAAAGAGCTTGAAGAATTTCTAGGCGGGAACACTGTTGAGAAATTTAAGGTTGTAGCTCACAATGCTGAGGATGAAGAAAACCTAGTTTATCTTGGCAAAACATCCTTTGGAACAAGAGTTTTAGTTAATCACCTACTCGTTGAGTCAGACCTTATAATATTAACCGGATTAATTGAACCGCATTTTTTCGCTGGCTATAGCGGTGGGAGAAAATCTATCCTGCCTGGTGTGTCCGGTAGAGAAACGATCTTCAATAATCACGGCTTCAAGATGATCATGCATCCCCTCTCACGCTACGGTGTACTCGAGGGGAACCCAGTACATGAGGATATGGTTGAAGCGGCGAGAATGGTGAGGGTGCAAAAGTATCTGGTTAACGTCGTTTTAGATGAGAAATTTAGGGTTGCTGGAGCATTCGCCGGAGAAATATTTAATGCCCATCTGGAAGGTGTTAGATTTCTGGATAAATACGTTAAGGTTAAGTCCCCCTCAAAAGCGGATATTGTGATAACGAGTAACGGCGGCTACCCTCTGGACAGAGACTTATACCAAGCCGTTAAGGGTATGGCAACCGGTGAATTAGTCTCTAGAGAAGGCGGCGTCATAGTATTGTTTGCTGAATGCCTTGATGGAATAGGAAGAGGGCATGAAATGTTCTATCAGCTTATGGCTGAAGCTAAAAATCCGGAAGAGACCTTGGAGAAAATAAGATGTGAAGAACCAATTAGAGATCAGTGGGAGGCCCAAATATTAGCTAGAATACTTCGGAATAGGAAGGTTATTCTTGTAACAAGAAATATTAAGCAAAGCCTTATTGAAGAAATGCATATGATTCCCACCTCAAAACCTGAGGAGGCTCTTGAAGAGGCATATCGGCTTACTGGCGGAAACTCGAAAATAATAGTTATCCCTAAAGGGCCGTACGTTATACCAGTAGCCGAAACATGAAGTTTCGATACTATTTTTATAGCTTGAACCGTAACATATATAGGGAAAATCCTTATAGTTTAAGGGTTAAAGTAATGAAACCGAAACATGAGTTGATGAGGTTGAGTGGTTGATATGTCAAAACCATTCTATGTTAAGTTTGAGGTTCCGAGCGAAGTAGTGAATGCAACCTATGAAGCATTGCAGACGGCCGCTAGAACAGGGAAAATCCGTAGGGGAACGAATGAAACTACTAAGGCTGTGGAGAGAGGACTAGCTAAGCTGGTCATAATAGCTGAGGATGTTGACCCGCCTGAAGTTGTTGCGCACCTACCATTGTTATGTGACGAGCGGAAAATACCCTACACATATGTTCCAAGCAAAGCTAAGCTGGGTTCAGCGGCTGGAATAGAGGTTCAAGCATCCTCAGCATGTATAATTGATGCTGGGGACGCCGCTGACCTCGTTAATGAAATCATAAGTCGGGTTCAGAAGCTTAAAGGAGGATAAACCCGTTGAGTCGGAGGGGAGCAAGGGAGGCAAAGGATAGGGGCGAGGAAGTTCTGACACCAGCTGAAGTTATTCAAATAGTGGGGCGAACCGGAGCGACAGGGGAGATAGAGCAGGTTAGAGTTCGTATACTCAAGGGGCCGGATAAGGGTCGGATAATAACAAGGAACGTTAAGGGCCCCATTAGACTAGGCGATATACTGATGCTGAGAGAAACGGAAAGAGAAGCGAGAAAGATAAGGTAAGGCGGAAGCGGAAAGGGGGATTCCTAAACCGTGGGGATGATATAAATGCCTAAACCAAGAAAATGCTCATTCTGCGGGCATGAATTCAATCCAGGAACAGGAATAATGTACGTCAACAATGATGGATCAATATTATGGTTCTGCTCAAGCAAATGTAGAAAGAATATGCTGGTTTTAAGGCGGGACCCACGTAAGCTTAAGTGGACAATCTATTATGGACGGGAAGAAAGGGGAAGAAGGGAATCCGCCTCAGCCGTGAGAGCTTAGGATTCATCCTAGAAGAGCGGTGGCACAAAAACAGTTAAAATGGTTAACGGCTCAATAACCCTCACAATACTATGTTTCACACCTTTAGGAACATAAGTGAAGGTTCCTTCAACTATTTCCTTTTCACCTAACCCCTCAATGAACATTACAGCCCTGCCCTTGATGCAATATTCTATTTGATCGCTTTCGGCATGTGCGTGCATCTCGATTTTACCGCCTTCATCGAGGTTACTGAGCCTAACACTCGCAGTTGGGGACTCACTTTTAGATAGAAAAATCTTCGTTAAGAACGGTGTGCCGCTGCTGAAGGATAAATTCTTCTCGTACTTAATTAGAGGCTTCAACTTTCTATCCTCCACACCTAAGTGCACTTTCATAGTCTAAGCGGTTTACCTTAAATTCTCTACAGTTTTCACTTAAAAGGATTATCGTGGGCGCTTTGTGTTCCACGTAACTAACACCCAGCTTCACAGATGAGCGGGCTTCGCTCCCCTCCGCTGGGCTCTCTCATACGTGGATTTTTGCGCCCACGCCCGCCGTGTCCCGCATCTGGGTAAACTCTTACCTCATCAAGGGATGATGATTCATCCCTTCTCAGTCGAGTCCGTCTTTGCGGGCCCCTTAAGCGGGGTTCCGGCGGGATTGATGCTCATGTCATCGCTGAAAAATAGAAGATTAGGAATTTTAAGATAAACTTTTCTCTTTCTCCTGTAAGCTAGGGTTTAGGGTATCGCCATATTTTGTTGAGGTTTATTTCGAATGCGGCTGCAGGATTTTCTAGACTCCAGTTTTGAAGCACCAGCGGGTGTATCTCACCTATGAGGCCGACTGCCTCTTCTCTAATGATTATTTTTCCAACCCGCCCCTCAATGAAGCTTCCATGGGTTGTTTCCTTAAGCTGGTACCCTACTCCCAGATTGGTGAGTAATGCGTCAAGAGCTGATTTAGCCTCTGAGAAGCCGGCGTTTGAGTGTATTGTTACGCACGCTAGCTTCTCAACATCCCTAGTCTTATTTGTTCTTTTTTCATCATGCAGAACACAGTAGCCGATCTCAAATATTCTCTGCGGATACTCAACATGCGTATTTCGGCTGAGGAACTCCATTAGGTTTGGCAGTAGCCAACTTCTTAGGCAAGTCATGGAGGAAACCTTCGGGTTCGCTACCTCCACAACCCTTTCAGGAGGAATATTCATCCTCTTGAAGAGAACATCCGGGTTAGTTAGGGTGAAAGTTAAGATCTCCTGATATCCTAGGCCAACCATGAGCTCCCTGACGAGGTTGCGGAGCCGAGTTTCCCTCGATAATCCGCCAACAGTTGATATTTGAGGCCACTTAGGCTCCATCCTGTTCAGGTCGTAAGCTATGGATATATCCTCAACTATGTCTATTGGATGCATTATGTCTGGGCGATAGCAGGGGATCTCAACAATTATTTCATTCTCCGCCGCCTTAGAAACACCATACCTAGCTCTCTCCAAGAGGCCAGTGACCTCTTGGATGGTTAAAGGAATCCCTATGACCTCCCTTATGTAATCGACGCTTATGCTCATTTTCTCCGTTTTGAGATCTGGGGTTACCGCTCTCTTTAGGTTTCCGTATGGATAGTGGATTTCAGCCGAATAGATGGCTCCACCCCTATCCGCTAAGGCTGCGGTTATGTTTGTTAATGTGTACAGAACCGTTTTGTAGGATGTGCCGGTTACTTCAACAAGAACGTTCCCCGTTGCCTTGGTCACTCTTCCAAGATCGTTTGAGTTAATTATTGGCGGGAAAGATAACACCTTGCTCTTAGAGTCTATGAAAATTGGCCAAGTACTAAACGGCTTAACTATATGCCCATACTCTATGCCCTTTGGATGCTTCTCAAGGATTTCAGCTAAAGTTAATTCCTCGCTAAAACCTAGTGGAACGAACCTTGTTTCATTAGGTTTGGAAACAGTGTAGCGTAGTGGAGGCGTTATCAGGTCGAAGTCGTAGAGGCCGATTGAGGTTCTCCGCCTACTGCGCCCATATGTTTGATCCATCTTATCTTGGAAGCGCATAATGTGGCGTATAGCTGCATCGCTTAGTTTAACGTTCTTAATAACTGCGCATGCAATGTATGGCCGTATGTTTCTCAAGCGTGGATCAACAGTTACTTCAACATTTGAGCTTCCAGCCACCTCGTATCGTTTAAGCCCCTTCTCAATGTTTAACATTCCCTTTAGGGCACGTGCTATTCCCTCAACGCTCCATAGGTCAGCCCTGTTACTGTCCTTAACGTCTATATGAATCTCTTCCTCATCCGCATATTTCACCTCGCCCTTTATGAATGATAGGAGTTCATCGAGTTTCTCCGGGTCAACGGGTAATTTTAACCCTAGAAGAAACTCTAGGTCTTCACGTTCAACCTCAACTGTGGGCATATTATATCATCCCCTTTCTCCTAAGCCACTCTAGGTCCTGGGTGAATAGGTAACGTATATCATTTATTCCAGCCTTCATCATGAATAGGCGGTCAACCCCCAGCCCCCAGGCTAAAACCGGAACCTCAATGCCGAGCGGCAAGGTTACTTCCGGCCGGAAGATTCCGGCTCCCCCAAACTCCATCCATCCGTAACCCCTCTTGTAGGCGGATAATTCAACACTGGGCTCCGTGAATGGGAAGTAGTCGGGCTTAAACCTAACTTTATCTGCTTCAGCTATGTCTATGGCGAATCGCTCAAGTATTCCTAGGAGATCGCGTAGGGTTAAGTCTTCGCCAACAACTATACCCTCGACCTGATTGAACTCGCTTAGGTGGGTTCTGTCAACGAGCTCCGGCCTATAGCAGCGTGCGATTGCAAAGTATTTTCCCGGCATCTCAAGCTCATCGCTTATTAGCATTCTTACGCTCACAGATGTTGTGTGGCTTCGCAGAATCAGCCTAGTAGCCATAGGAAGCGAGAATCTATATCCCCATCCCCTCGAATTAGTTTTCCATCCGTTTTCATGGGTTTCTTTCACTTGGTTGAGAAGTTTCTTGTAGGGTGTGAGATCGCCGTACTCAGGCTCCTTAATAAGGTACATGTCGTGGATCTCTCTAGCCGGATGGTCTTGAGGCATGTAGAGAGCGTCGCAATTGAAGAAGCTTACTTCAACTATTGGCCCCCTCATCTCCTTAAATCCTAGGGCAACTAGATTCTCTCTCATCTCATCCAGAAACCTTAAGTATGGATGTTTTTTACCAGGCCATATTCTGGGCGCTTGGGCTCCAATATTGTACTTTAAAATTTTTTTCTCACGCCATTTCCCAGTAACAATTAATTCGGGTGTCAGCTGTGTTATCTCCTCAATTACCTTTATGCCTTCTTTAATTAGCTTCCAGCCTTCGCTTGTTAACTCAAGCTCCCTAATCGTCTCCTCATGCGTTTCAATGATCTTTCTTCCTCTAAGAATTCTGAAGGCTTCTTTTAGCTCCTCATCCAGTTCCTCAACGATTAATGTTCCAGCCTCTTTGAGTGTTGATAGAAGCTTTTCATCAGCTCCAGCCGTCGGCTCCTTTAAAAGCCTAATCTTCTTCTCTCTTGAGTCTATTCTTGCCCAGCCCTTACGTGCAAGCCAGCCTAGCGCTATGGCGGCTCTTCTAGATTCAATGCCAGCTGCCTCCAGAAGAGTTTTTGTTGATGCCTCGCCGCCCATTTTTATTAAGGCTTCAGCAAGCAGTCTCTCCGGGAGCTTGTCTTCAGCGTATTTTCTCCCCTCCTCATTCAACCTAATCCTAGTGATTTTCCTCTCATGAATTTTCACGAGATTTTTGGACTTAAGCGATAGGGCAGCTCGCATAACTGCCACATGCGCTAAGCCGCTTTCTTTGGCAAGTTTACTTATCGTTGATTTCCCACCGGCTTCCTTTAGTGCGAGAAGGGTTTTTCTCTCGTTTTCGCGTAATTCCACAGCTTTTCCCCTCTTTCAGCAGCGATTACTCTTGAGACTGATTAATGTTTTGGAAACTAATACTTAACTTTTCACGATTTGTTCAGATTTTTTAAAACCATGCGTCAAGAGTTCTTTTCGCCCTAGCCTTCCTCATCCCCTCAATAGCCTTATTTAGAGCCTTGCGCACACGGCTCTCTGAGAAGTCTCTTTCTCCGCATAGAAAGTCCACAACTCCATTAACATCTGCTTCTTTCCACATCAACCTATAATTGTCCGTGACGTTTGGATGAAGGAATATCTCCCTTATCTCAGCTGGGTCAACGGGGAACTCTGCATTCTTTATTGCCGGTAAAGCCGCCTCTAGGCTTCCATGGGTCTTGATGAGTTTGAGGGCGCTTTTTGGACCTATACCTTTGATACCCTCTGGATTAAAGTCTGTTCCTATAAGTATCCCTATGTCAATTAATTGCTCATGCGTTATATTCAGTTCCTTTAGAACCTGCTCTAACTCAATTATCTCCGGAGTAACCTCAACATAAACGTTCTTTCGCGGAAGTTTTCTTCTGCCGGATATCGTTAGGTTTCTAAGCAGAGACGGTGCGCCGAAGAGTAAGCTGTCGTAATCTTGGCTCGCGCAGAAGTCTGCGTCACCCTTTTTAGCCAGATGAGCAGCTTGCGCCTCACCCTCGGAGGGGGCTTGAACCCATGGAACGCCCATAAGCGTTAGCAGGCGCTTAGCATCTTCAGTCATATAATCCTTTAGACGCGAGGTCATCTGCGCATACATCCGTGCTTCCTCGATTTTCCCCTCCTTTAGGGCGAGCTCATACTTTTTTATGGCCTCCTCCTTCATCCGCATTCTCCTCTTAATCTCAGCCTCTTTCAGGGCTGGCGGAACCCCATCAAAAACATATATGACTTTTATCCCCAACTCAAGTAGATTGCATGTTCTATAAAATAGGCCGCTTAGGTGGCTTGTAACCCTCCCAGTGTGATCCATTAGGGGTGTTCCATTAGGCTGCCTAATTATAGCAAGAAACTGATAGAGTGCATTGTAGGCGTCTATTGCAACGGTCTTTCCGCTGAGACTGCTTAAGTCAGTCGTTTCCCTTGGAACTAAATCACCTAAATCGACGCCCATTAAAATCAGCTCTCTCCAAGAGAAATTAATCAGCGTTGGAGAATAAAAAACTTAATGTAATTGAAAATTTCCATGCTTTAGTTTTTCTTGAGAGTCCGCTGGGAGGGAGTACGTGGCTTCCGCTCTTCAATCTTGCGTAGTTCCTTCTTAAGGATGGAGACTAAGTGGTTAACTATTGCATTAACAGCCTTCTCCCCCAGCTCCGGCGACGCTGTCTTCTTAAGATCCTCCTTCCACTCCCATATCGGCTCCTCATGGTAGTAATTGTGTGGAGGATTAGAATATGTGTAAACCTTCACCTTTCCAGTTTGAAACTGATCGATCTTGGTGAGTTCAGGATACATGTACCAAAACATCGATGTCTCCCATTTCCCAGCGTGATCTGCAGGGGTCTCGCCTTCTATTTTTACGCCTTCATATTCAGGTTGAACTATAACCTGCACATCCTGATAGCATCGGTTAAAGTCTTCGGCAACATCCTTTAGGCAATTAACTTGGCATGGACCATAATGTCCGGTGATGACAAGTATGATTTTCGCACCGACCTTTCTTAGTTGCTCGAAGAGCTCGAAGAAGAGGGATCTGATTAAGCCGTCGCTGAAGGTTAAGGTTCCCACATAAGATGAGAATCCAGGGCGGCCCCAATAGTTGGGTGGAAGCACGATTCCTCCACCCAGCTTCTTGGCAACCCGGATGGATATGCCATAGGCTTTTAAAGCATCTTGGCCGAGGGGCAAATGGTCTCCATGCCATTCGAGAAGACCTGTTGGAACTATGAAGACAGGCATCTTCTTCACAGCTTCTAAAAATTCCTTAGGAGTCATCTTTTCATACTCAACTTTCATAATAACCTTCCCACCAATACTCCGCCAATTTTACCATATGTCTTTTTTGTTCAATTGTTCAGAGAGCTACCTATTTGATTCGAATCAGAGTTTTCTTCCTAATCTTTAGGATTATTGGGAATAGGTTTTCGAAGGCTGCTTTAATCTCATCGCTGTGTCTTTCAGCAATGAGGAATAGGGCTGGAACATTTGAGGAGACTGCGAACTCCACGGCGTGCCTTGCAAACCTGTAGGCCCTTTCAAATCCTAGAGAGTGAATTAGGTCCGTGAGGTTATCGAAGAGTAGTGAATACCGCTCTGTCGCCGCCAACCGTATTTCTCCAAGCAGGTGGGTTAAGTCGTAAAGGGGCAGGTCAACCTCCCAGTCTGAAACCGTAACCCTCTTTGAGAGTTTAGGTGAAAGATAAAAAATACGCACTTGTTTATTGGACAGGAGCTTAAGAATCCCGGATCCTCTCCTAGAGAAGACTGCAAGCTTCTCATTGTTAGCCAAGACCTCGGAGATGTAGGCTTTAATCCCCCTCTCATATCTTTCAGAGGGGTTAAACTCGGCTAGAATCGGGTTTCCAAAGAGATCCTTATGGGTAGCTCCAAGCCGCCGTGAAAAGGCATCTAAATCTTCCTCAACGAAGCCCTCCGGCAGGAAGATGCTTCGAAATCTTCCATCGGCTATTTCATATATCAGATTTTTCTCCCTAATGTATTTTTCGTGAGATTTAATTAAACTTATTGTGTCAACTTCAATAATGGGATATATCGCATTCCAAAACTCTATTAGTTCAGGCAATAGAATTTCTTCTTCCACATCTCCTCTTTTAAGATAATTTAATGCGTTATCTATAATCTTAACCATTTGAGAGATGCTGGTTTCCTTAAGGAGGGAAATTTTCCCTTCAATGAAGTTTACATTTTCATCAAGTTCTGTTTCTTTTAAATATTTTTCAAACTTAAGATGTCTTTGCCCGAGTCCTCCCTCATATATTGAACTGAAAAATTTTTGGAGGAAAATGGAGACCCTTTCTGACATTTTTCCGCTTTCCACTAAAAGTGATGGTTTCTCTATCTTTTCTTTCAATAGGATGCCATACGTTATCATTAAGAGCCCTAAGATTGCGGCGATTCCTCCGATTGGAGGAATATTGGGAAATCTTTGAAGCATAAGAATGTTATAAATCACTACGCCAAAGAAGAAAATTACTGTGAAGCCAAAAAGTATAAATTTATACTTCTTTCTAATAATTGGAACTTTGCTTTCTATGATAGGTCTTGTTATCCATATATAGTTTAGTATAACGTAAAAAATGGTT
>CAZGXE010000002.1:0-30068 GCA_964529605.1 uncultured Candidatus Bathyarchaeia archaeon
GTCCGGTCATAGCGGTTCTAGGGAGGAAAAACTCTGGGAAAACTGCGGTGATCGAATATTTAGTGCCGAAGCTAAGGGAAAACGGCTTCTCTATAGCAACAGTTAAACATATCAGCCACGGAGACTTCTCAATTGATAGGGTGGGAAGCGACACATGGAGACATTCGAGGGCTGGCGCCAACCCTGTTGTAGCATTCTCTAGAAACGAAATAAGTGTGATAATCAGATCTCCCTCCCAATCCTTAGAGGAAATTGCCAGGCTCATCCTTGAAATCGATGCTGACATTCTCCTACTGGAAGGTTTCTCATCGACGGTTCTAAGCGACAAAAGCGTCGGTAAAATAATATGCGTGAAGAATCTTGAAGAATACGGGAAGTTTAAAGAAACGGCTGAAGGCGAGATAATAGCCTTCTGCTCGCTTAAACAGCTCGGAGAATCCATACTAAAAATAAAGAGTGACCTTGAAACACTCGCTGGGAAAACATTAGGTTTCATTAGAAAACGAAAAATAATACTTGAAATCCTAGATTCGCTCGCCGGATTGGACTGCGGTAAATGCGGCCGAAAAACATGTGAAGACCTGGCTGAGGAAATATATGCAGGGGCGGCATCCATCAATGAATGTATTCCGCTAAGCCTTAAGCCCAAACTTAATGCTAAAATAACTGTTGGCGGAAAAACCGTTCCTCTCCAACCATTCGTGTCAGAGATTGTGCGGAGAACAGTTCTAGGGATGATTTCCTCCTTGAAAAATGTGGACATAAAAGGTGACGAAAGAGTTAATATAGAAATAATAAAAAAGAAGCCGAAAAGGTAATCTTGAGACGCTGATCCGCGCCACATCAATTATCGAGAAGCTTAAATGTGAGTCTCCTGAAGAAAGAATAAGAGTTACGGCCCGAAATATGCTGAGGGTTGTATATACGGAGAAGCTAGAACTCACTGCCAGAAGGTTTGTATTGGTTGACCCAAGTAAATGCATAGGTTGTAGCCTATGTGAGTTTGTATGCGCCCTTGAGAAGGAAGGCGATCCAAATCCCCTAAAATCTAGAATAAGAGTTATACATTTAAATCCAATGTTCAATCTCGCCGTTACATGCCGATTCTGTGAGAACGCTCCCTGCGTGAGAGCATGCCCACGTGACGCCCTTAAGCAGTCTGAAAAGGGTGGAATCCTCCTCGTAGATGAAGATAAATGTGACGGCTGCGCCTTATGGCTCAAGCATGCCCATTCGGAGGAATAATGCTACATCCAGAAAAGGGAAGAGTTATCGCATGTGACCTATGCGATGGAGAACCAAAATGCATCGAATACTGTCCAGAAGAAGCATTAACCCTCATTTCTGATGACAAATACTTCAACGAAACATTATCTTCCACTATAGAAAATTTGCCGAAGGAAATCGAAAGAATATCCGATGTGGTTAGAAGCAGAAATTGGGAGACTCTGTTTGCAGAAGCAAAGGAAAGAACTCTAAGGCTAGAGGAGAAACTCAAAGCTCTAAACATCAAATTTAAGCCAAAGCATTAGGCGGCAAGATGATTATCGAATCAACTTAAGGGACTTAAAATCGTTTCAGATAGTCTATCTTTTCAGCCTCTCCATGGCTCCGCCTGAGCTTTCTGAAATCTGAAATTCAAAACCACATTTTGGGCATATCATTAGAGTCCTTTTTTACGGGACAATAGGCTCCCTCCAAAGTCTCGAGGTTCACGCGATTATTTCCCACTCCAGTATAAAACCGTTTTGTTTAATGAAACCCTAAAATTATATATGCAGGTAGAGACAAAATCTTTTCTGATGAACATACATGGAGAGATTTCTTCCGGTCCTCAACACAATACAGGTTAGATTGAGAGAAATCCTAACTAAGAATAGGGATGGAATGGCCTCATGGGATTCTACGGTGCTTAAGGGTGTAGGTGAAGATCTGATTAAATTATCGGTTGACGTATACCCGCAGCTAACTTTAGTTGAGCATAGAGTTCTTTATCAGTCAATAAGGGAGGCTGGGCTTGGGATCAGAATGAGAGCTATGCTAATTATGAAGAGGGAAATTAAAGATGAGGATAAAGAGTACTTCAAAAGCGTCTATGAAGCGCTTCTAGATATATGTCAAAAAATTGAGAGCGGCGAATATTATAGGGCTTTACTTGAAATGGCCGTTAAAAAGGAAAAAGGAAGAACTTTCATTTCATAACCATATCGTTTGTAAGTGATGGATAAGTAAAAGAGAGCTGAATTAGGATTGTCCTTTTAATCTCTTAATATCCAGTATACTCTCCTCAATCTTCTTAAAATCTAGTAGGGCTAAGGAAGCGGCCTCAAGGAATGTTTGAACCGGAACTATTTTTACACCCTTCTCAGAAAGCATTCTTTCAGTGTCAAAGCTCTTAAGCCGCTCATAATTGTACCTCGGCATGATAAGTACACGGGCATACTGATCTGATAATGCAGCTTCAATCTTCCCCATACCCCTATAATCAAGTCCGCCAACAGGCCAAACCTCACCTAAAGCCGTTATGGCCCCAGTCATGATAACTGTTGGATTAACCTCAATGCCCGTTAGAGCCGATAGCATAGCCACAGCTATTGCGAGGCCGGCGGATGGACCTGAGACTGGCGGCCTCGTTATTCCAGGCCCAATCACCTGTTTTTCCATACCCTTAGCTGGAGTTACTATTTCAATGTACACATCGTAGTCTTTGAATTTCCAGTCGGTGATTGAGTTTATGTATATGAAAGCATCGTATGCGCTGGCAAGTACGCTCTCACCTGTTTCGCTTCCAATTACATGAACTCTTCCAGATCCCTTTGGGTTTGCGACAACCTCTATCACCCCCACGAAACCTCCTAGCTCACCCCTTTCACCCAGCGCTATAAGCCCATAGCTCTTGCCAACCTCAGGCTTATGTATTCTCACGGTTTCCAGCATCATCCTCTTCGCTTCCTCAACAGCTTCGTCATATGTTCTTTCAAGGGCCTTTTCAAAATGGTAGAGTCTCAGCGGATAGTCGTCCGGTTCAACCCTCTCGAGCTTCTCCAGTAAATTCGGGTCTTCAGGATCTGTTTTAAGCACTGTGAATAGCCGCTCTAAATCACTTTTATATAGATCTTTTACCTCCACAACCTTTTCAGACCTATATTTTATCGACTGCACAAGCCTGTGGCATGCCTCAAGTTCCTTAGCTCTGAGACGGTTTGCATCATCAATTGTGTCCGCAATCTTCCTAGGGCTCAGAATCTTCTTTTCAAAAATTCTTAGTATATCCTTGGATGTTAGACCACTCTCCAAGTAATGCCTGTACCTTCTAAGATGTATATCTATTATCTCAAGCTTCTCTTCCTTATTCTTTGGATAGGTGAATTCGAAGTGTCTTGTAAACCGCTCCAGTAGGGCTGGATCTAAGATTTCAATGCGGTTTGTAGCCCCGATAACTACAACATTTGTAAGCGGCGTAAAGCCATCTATTTCAGTGAGAAGCTGAGAAACAACTCTGTCGATCACTGGATCATGGGTTCCTCTTTTTGGGGCAATAGCATCTATCTCATCGAAGAATATGATTGCAGGAGCATTTTTGCGTGCATCCTCAAAAATGTCGCGTATGGTCTTCTCCGGATCTCCATAATGGCCTTGAAGGATGGATGGACCGTTAATATTATAGAACCAGACGTTGTTTTCTCCGGCTATCGCTTTAGCCAGCAGAGTCTTACCGGTGCCTGGAGGCCCATAAAATATGAAGCCTTTAGGTGGTTGATAACCTGCTTTAACAGCGAGATCAACATCTAAGGCTAAAGAAATCTCCTTAATTATCTCCTCCTTTATCCCATGAAGCCCACCAACATCCTCATATCTTTCTTTTGGAGCTATCCTAACAGTCGCCCTTTTGGCGGCCTCCGTTTTCTCCGCGGAAGTGTAGCTTTTCAGTTTTCTGGCCGCCGCCCTAAAATCGCTTAACGTTATTTCTTTTCTGGCAAACTCAATTGGTGGGTCGCTTCGCCTTCTCAGTAGCATTCTGTCTATAAGTCTACGCTGAACAGGTCTGTATTTCTCACTTACAACTATGTCAAACGCATTGCATATGTCTGCAGGGGTCAGTTTTGTTCCACCCACAGTTCTTAATACATCTTCGAGAGCGTCTACCACTTCATATGGATTAATTTTTATATCGTATTCCCGGCATTTTCTCCTAGCTATTTCAATAAGCATCTCTCTGTTAACTCCGGTATCTAGGTCTATTGTTCCAACAAGACCTCTCCGTCGAATAGTTTCCGTGATGGTTTCATATTCATTTGTGGATATGAGCAGAACGCATCTGTAATTTTTCTTCTGTAGGTCATCAATTTTTTCTAGGAAAACTGTTTGAACCCTCTTCTCTTCCATACCGACCTCAGTTGAGGAGGCGAAGCGGCCTCCAAAAGCCTGAAATTCATCAATCAATATTATGCTCGGCCTCTGAAAGGCGGCTTGAAAAAAGGCGCTGAGCTGCTGAGCGCTTTTACCATACCACATTGTGTAAACATCTTCAGGCTTCAGAGAAGCGTAGTAAACGATTAAGCCATACTTTAGCCCCGTTTCGAAAATTTCCCTTTGGCATGCTTCAGCGAAGAACGTTTTGCCGCTACCTGAGCTTCCCTTCAATATGAATACTTTCGGTGGAGGTATGGGGCTGTTCTTACGCACTTCCGAATCTCGGAATATATGATAATAGGCGCTTAAGAGGACCTTCTCAAACTCTTCATCTCTCCCTACAACATCTTCTTTTCTAGCCTTTGGAAAATTCATCCTCTTCCTTATTGCCTTAGCCTTCCTCTCCGCTTCCCTCCTCCTTTTTTCTGGAGGCTTCTGAAGGAATCTCCAGAGCCTATACTGCCAAGAGGTTAAGTAAAGTAATGGCGCAAACATCTTCCTTAGCTTTGGCCTATTATACCACCATTGGCTCGTGAATTCTTCTTCCTTGAATTCGTCTTCATACATGAGTCATCATCCCATTTAGATCAACCTAATGTAAATTTGATGAAGAATGAAGAGGCTTGCGGCTATCAGAAGGGCCGCTAGCACCAAGCGGCTTCTTGCCACACCCTCCGTCCTGTTTTTAAAATATAGGTCGACGAGAAAGAATGCGTTAAAGTAGCCTACCGCCACACTGGCTACGGTAAACAGCGCCATTTTTATAGGCTCTGGGAAACTGAAAAAGAAGAGCCCAGATTGAGATCTACCGTAAACCTGTAGGGTTATGTTAAATTTATACTCTGATGTTTGATTATCCTCCGGCGCCACACTAAATCTCTTAAGCACTATGAAATAACCTTGAGATGTAACAGTGGAAGTTCCAACTCTTTGATAAAATTCAACATCATCAGTGTATACCCCTATGGTGCCGTTCCATTCCTCCATGGTTTCAAAAGATACGATTAGATTGTAGATTCCCTCTGACTTCGGCATCATATATATCAGCGAAAACTCCTGCCCCATATCAAACTCTCTTGAGAAGAATGCAACTCTAAAGTTATTTGATTCCGCGGAATAGCAATCAACCGACAGATTTTCCACGGGAGGCGATAGGTAAATCGCCAATGTATCCATCGCTAAAATTTTAAGATCAAAATCTAACGATATGTCATCTGCGAGACTGTAATTCAGTAATGCGGTGCTAATCAAGAAGATGATGAGAGATTGGATGAATAAAACTCTAGGGTGAGCACTTCTCATTATAATATGATTTCGATCAGTTTTTCCCTTACGAAAAACTCTTTTCACCCTCAGATTCCTCAACATTATAACTTAGCTCTACTCTACAATAAATATTTCCCTTAAAGATTCGCTAGCATAATCATTAAATCCGTCTTTTGTGAAAAACCGCTGTAATTTTAAGCTATTACTTTAATATGTATAAGGAGGGATCAATTAGCGGAATGAGAGAAGGAAAGGAATTAATTAGTCAAAAAGCAATAAAATATTTAATATTTTAAAATGGTCGGGTAGGATCCATGTTTAAGCGTAAATATTGGGGTGAAATCAAGGATCCAATTTACGGGTACGTATACATAACTGAAGCTGAAAGAATGATTATAGATTCCTTCCCGTTTCAGAGGTTGCGCAGAATAAGACAGTTAGCCGGCGCAGAATATGTTTATCCGGGTGCTAACCACACAAGGTTTGAACATTCGATCGGAGTTATGCATTTAGCCGGATTGCTGGTTGATAACCCGCAGCTATCCCAGATCCTTTCAGAAGATGACGCGCAGATGATACGGATAGCTGCTCTTCTCCATGATGTTGGTCACGGTCCATTCTCACATGTTTTTGAGCACGTTCTCACAAAGTTTCTCGGAAAAACCCATGAAGACATGACTGTTTGGGTGATTACTAATTCCGAGCTGAGAGAGATTATAAATAGCTTAGGCTATGATCCTCATGTAATAGGTGCGTTGGCCGTCGGCCGCCTAAACAAGCCTAAGATGGCTTTCATGGATCAGATAATTAGGAGCGCTGTGGACGCCGATAAATTGGATTTTGTTGTCAGAGATACCTATCATACCGGTGCAGAATACGGGTTTGTGGATGTTTTCCGTCTACTGCACACCCTAGATGTTATAGATGGAAATCTCTCTGTTGATATAGGCACTCTTTCCGCTCTAGAATCATTTATTCTAGCACGGATTGAATCGTTTAAAAGCATCTATTTCCATAGGGTTGGTAGGGCTGTTCAAATAATGCTTGCGAAAGCCATGGAGTATGCCAAAGACGATCTGGGGCTTGCAGACTTTAAGTCTCCGGAAGAATACTTAGCTTGGGACGATCATACTCTGTGGACAAGGCTGAAGGAATGTGAAAAATCTAGGGAAATAATCGAGCGATTGGAGAGGCGAAAACTAATAAAGTGCGCCTATGATCCACCGCCCTTCTATATTAAGGATAGGATTGTTTCAAGCATATTTAATGTTGAGGGTATAAGAAACCGTATAAGAGACCAGATAGCTGAGGAAGCTGGAGTGGACCGGCAGAGCGTCATGATCGATGTCCCAACGCTTCCATCAGTTCCCTACCATCATGCCTTCCCGCTTGAGCCAATGGAAATACCTGTCTTCCAAAAAACTAGAGATGGAAAGAAGATTCCCAGCAGGCTAAGTGAAGTTTCGGGAATATTCGATTTGCTTAAGGGCTTCATGAATATTCTGAGGGTTTATACTGAGAAAGAACAATTAAGGAAGGTTCAAGAAGTCTCCGAAAAACTCTTCGGTGAGCTCCCCTTCTCGATGAGAATCTCCTATTAGCTAAGAGGCTAAACATTTTGGAGGAGACCAATTGGAGTTAACTTTCAAAGGCCGACCAATAGTCTCCGGAAGCGCAAGGGGGAAGGCTCTAGTCTCTTCTAAGCCGCTTAGCTTTCTAGGCGGCGTAGATCCGAAAACAGGGATCATAATTGAGGAGGAACATGATCTCCATGGGAGAAGCCTCAAAGATGTGATTCTATGTTTCCCTCATGGTCACGGCTCAACCGTAGGCAGCTTCGTACTTTACGCACTCGCCAAAAACGGTCTGGCGCCTAAGGCAATAGTGAATTTAACGGCTGATCCAGTTGTGGTTGTTGGCGCGGTTATAGCCAATATACCTATGGTTGATAGGATTGATATTACAAAGATAAAGACCGGAGACCTAGTGGAGGTTGACGGCGAAAAGGGAATAGTGAAAATTCACAGGGAGAATTGAAAGCATGTACCTGACTAAAGAAGAGGAGAAAATTTACGACGGAGAACTCGGCTGGGCCTACCAAGTTTCAATGAAAATACTCGTTAAACTCGGAGATCTCTACGGGGCCAAACGTCTTATACCAATTGAATCGGCGCATATTTCCGGCGTATCATATAAAACGATTGGTGAAGCCTCAATAGAGTTTCTCAGGGAGCTGGCTGAATCCGGTGGAAGAGTGAAGGTTAAGGCTACAACGAACCCGTCCGGCATGGACTATGAGTACACTGTTTTCAGAAATCTTCCCGGAGATCTAATTGAGAACCAGCGGAAAATAATCGATCTTTACAGGAAGATGGGTGCGAGCACTATTCTTTCGTGCACACCTTACTATTTGGAGCCTCCTGAGAGAGGGGTTCACATAGCTTGGGCTGAATCCTCAGCTGTGATCTACGCTAACTCCCTACTTGGCGCATGGACAAACCGAGAAGGCGGGCCAAGCGCGCTTGCCTCAGCCCTAATTGGTAAAACCCCAGATTACGGTCTCCATCAGCCGGAGAATCGCTGTGCGTCCGTGCTGGTTAAGGTCGACGCAAATCTTGAGAGCGAATCTGATTATGGTGCACTAGGCATATATCTAGGTAAGATTCTAGGCGAGAGAATTCCCTTAATCCAGGGTTTATCGGCCAGTAGAGAGGATTTTCTTAAGCAGATGGGTGCAGCTATAGCTACAACCGGCATGACTTCAATATTTCATCTAAGCGGGCCAAGAGATCGACATGAGAAAATGGAAACAATAACTGTTGGAGATGGAGAAGTGCGTGAAACCCGTGAAAGCCTATCAACATCCTCTGATAAGCCGGAGTTAATTTTCATCGGCTGCCCTCACTGCTCACTTAATGAAATTAGGAGAGTGGCTGAACTCATTAGGGGAAAAAAGGTTCGGAAAGATATCAAATTTTGGGTTTGCACTTCACGGTTCATCCGGAGGAGAGCGAAGGACTATGTGAAGCTAATCGAGGCGGCTGGCGGAAAAGTTGTATGCGACACATGCGCGGTTGTCACGTGGCTGAGGGATTTGGGGGTGGAAGATATGATGACGAACTCTGCGAAGACAGCCTACTATGCCCCCCTAATGAATAAGGTTAAGGTTGCATTTTCACCCTTAACGGAATGCGTAAAAACCGCGTGTGAGAGAAGCAAATAACCTTCTTTTTAACGCTCAGAAAGTTTCAACCTAAGTTTCTTAATAACTTTTGCAGCATTTTCGGTTAAGGGAGTTTTCGCCCTCTCAAACTTTCCCTTAGGAGCTTTCAGCGGGCGTGTGGCATCGACACCAACCTTAGTTGTTAAGCCAGTTTTCATATCGGCTGAAGGATCAAGAGTTGACCCCCTTACATTCCGAATTATCAGCAGGTCTTCTTCAGCTTGGAAGCGGGTTGCTATGGCCCATTCAACTTCCTCGGGGTTGAAGATGTTGATGTCGGTGTCAACGACAACAGCGTGTTTAAGGCTTGGGTGAGCTGCGAAAGCCGCTAGCAAAGCATTCTTTGCATCTCCATCAGTTTGTTTTCGGATGGAGATCACTGCGTGAAGCCATCCGCAGCCTCCAAGTGAGAGGTTAACGGCCTTAACTTCGGGCACAACCTTTGAGGCAGCCTCATATATTGCAGCCTCCCTCGGCAATCCCATTAACAGCATATGCTCCGGCCCGCCTGGTAGAAGCGCCTGATAAATGTAATCTTCCCGCCGCATCACATTAACGACTTCTACAACTGGTTGAAGCCTTTCCGCATCATAAGCTCCGGTTACATCCACGAAGGGCCCCTCCGGGGCTTCATTTACATGGGATATTCTGCCCTCAAGTATTATTTCAGCTTCAGCCGGCGCGTAAGCGTTCACCTTCTCGCATCTTATCAGTTTGAGGCGGCCGTTAAGCAGCCGATTGGCCACATGATACTCGCTGACTCCGAAGGGTGGGGATGAGGCCGCCGCCAGAAGCATGGCTGGATGAACACCTATAGCTATCGCCACATCCAGATCCCGCCCAGCCTCTTTAGCCATACTCCATAGCTTGAAGAGATGTCTTGGAACAAGCCTTATTGCCAGCCGCCTATCATCTAAAAGGAGAAGCCTATGAACGGAGACGTTCTCAATCTTTCCGTCTAGGCTTCTAGCGGATATGATGGCTGAAGTTATGTAAGGTCCAGCGTCCCGCTCAAAATGTTTCAGAATGGGAATCCTGGAGAGCCTAGGTTCCTCAACAACCTCCTTAACTGGTGAATCACCAACTATCTTAGGGGCTTCAGGTCTGCTCATGGCCTCAATGATCTTCTCATACAAGTGATCCACCGTTGTTTCCAGAGCTAAACAAAGCCTCTCCCTTGTTGCGCATATATTCCCGACAACCCGCACATCGCATCCCTTAACATTATCGAAGAAAACCACCGGAGAATCCGGGATGGAATTCATTATCGATGAAATCTCGAAGATTGGCGAAACTTCATCCTCTACATGAACTACTTCCCCAGCATCCTCAACGGTCTTAAGGGCTTCTCTAAGGCTCATCCCTCATCTCCTCTCTCCTTCAAGAGCTCCTCCAAGAGTTTCATGAATATCCTACCAGCCTGAGACTCATTCATGGTATTCACGAACAGTGAAACTAAAACCATCTTCTTTGTGACCGCTGCAAGCCTTTCAGCTATGAGCCGAGCGACCATCACGTTTCGTTCGCCTAAAAGGGTTGAGGAAAGTGGCAGTTTTGAGATTTCCAGTCTAGTCGGTATGGAAACAACTAGGGTTCCTAGCCGCTCCTCCCCCTCGCTTAACAGCGCCACATAAGAGTTTTTTAGTTCTATCAGTGTAGCGGATAAGGATGTTCCTTTCTCACTAATTTCCTTATGAAATATTTTAGCCTTATCCAACACTTGTTAACCAGCCTATATTTTGGATAATAGGGCTTTTAGTTCTTCACCGTTCTTCTTCAACCAGCTGAAGAGAATGCTTAAGTCAACCCCTAGACTGAAGTTTCGCACTCCAAGTTCAATATACCTTTTTACTTTTTTAAGGCTGTTTACCTCCGCCCTTGGAGCAACATCCATTTTTAGGGCCGTCTTAATAGTTTTTTCCTCAGCCTCTCTAACCTTAGGATGGTTAACTTCTCCAGGTAAGCCTATGCTTATTGAATAATCTGCAGGGCCGAACTGAACCATATCCACCCCCTCAACTGAGAGTATTTCCTCCAGATTCTCAACCGCCGTTCTTCTCTCAATCATCAATGCGACAACCGCCTCATCACATATCTTCACCACATCCGCCTGCGAAGCTAAAGCACCCACGTAGCCAACCTTCCTATCCATTCTATAGCCGTTTATGCCCCTAGGCTCCATTCTAACGGCTCTAACGGCTTCCTCAGCATCCTTAACAGTTCTTATATCCGCGAAAAGAACATTTTGAATCCCGGCCGCTAAAGCTCTCTCTGCCAAAAAGACTCTAGGCTGCTGATCAATCTTCATCATGGTTGAGAGCCCGGTTAGCTCCGCCGCCCTAGCCAGATTATCTAAATCATGCAGATCGAAAGGTCCATATTCGCCTAGAAACTCCACATAATCATATACACCTGTGTAACCGATCACCTCAACTAAGCCAGGCCATGGACAAATTATTCTTGTCCCAAGTGTCGGTTCGCCCCTTCTTAAAAGATCCCTAAGCTTATTAGCCCTCAAATAATTACCCTCCAGCCACCCATACACTTTCTTAGCATGGTACCTATAAAACTTAGCGCATAAACCCTAAATTAAATTCTTATGAAAAAAATTAATTCTCTATAAAAACCCGGGGCGGATGGTTATGGAAGGTACGCGCACAGAATGTTATGAGAAGTCAAGGGCCAGGGAGATTCTGAAGATCCTAAAAGAGCATTTTCCAGTCCCAGAAATCTCTGAAGCATGTGGGGATCCATTTAAAGTTTTGGTGAGGACAATCATAAGTCAGTCCACAGCTGAGGTGAACACGAAAAGGGCCTTCAAGAGGCTTTCAGCCAAAATGTCGATAACGCCGAGGAGTCTAGCTGAAGCAAACGTGAAGGATATTGAAGATGCCTTAAGGGTTGCAGGTCTCTATCGAAATAAATCAATCATTCTTAAGAAAGTTTCATCCATAATACTTGAGAAGTTCGGTGGAAGCTTAGACTTCATATATTCGCTATCATTAAATGAGGCTAGGGAAAAGCTGTTAAGTCTGCCTGGAGTTGGCCCTAAAACAGCGGACATAATCCTGTTATTTTGCGCTAGAAAACCTGTTCTGCCTGTGGATACTCATGTAAGCAGGGTTTCAATTAGACTTGGCTTAACCTCTAAGGGTGAAAGGGGATATGAGGCCGTTAGGAGAAGGCTTGAAAAATTGTATGCACCGGAGGATTACTTTTCTGTTCACATGCTCTTTATCGCTTTGGGGAGAGGATTCTGTAGGGCCTTAAGGCCCCTCTGTGCCTCATGCCCAGTTAATGGATTATGTCCTTCAGCAGAAACCTAGAGGTCTTTGGTGAGAATCTCGATCTCGCTTCCTCTCTCATCCAATCTTATCCGTCCAACATGAACCCTTGATACCGGGCTCTCCACGTTAGTGTACACTTTTAATGTGCTTCTCTCAAAATCCACGCAGTAGATTGTTCCAACGCCTAGAAGGTTCCCTTCCTCATCCTCCAGGGCTACAAAAAGCCCCCGCTCGTCTCCCTCACGCATAATCTTCACTGGCTTACTAAATTCAGCGTTAACCATCTCCTTTTCCTCATCGCTTAGTGTGGTCCCCTCCTTTAGTGCAAGGAAAACGTATTCCTGCAAGTTTTCGCAGTAAATAACTTTGTCACCTAATATCTCCTCAGCTCTTTCCTTAAGATTTCTGTCAATTTTTCCTCTAATCTCCAGAATTCCACTAACTTTTATCCAGCTCAGTGGGTAAGAGCGAACCTTTGCCTCTCTCAAATACTTCCTGTAGGAGGTTTCTCTAATCAGCTTTCTCGTCTCACGATCTCTCTTCTTTATATTTTTCGGTGTTTCAATCATTAGAATCTTAACCCCATCATCCGTTAGTGAACCCATTATGGGTTTAAGTTCACCATTTCCCTCTATGGCTATGACGAAATCCGGTTTCAATTCTCTGATTAAGCGATGCTTATAGCTCACAGCGTCAGCCCCATCGATCCACCCATCAGTGTCAACAATTATAAAGTCTGAGCCCATATTCTCCGCTTCATCCTTCAGCTTCAGTAGGCCATTTATAGTCTGTTCTATCGCGCTCCGCGGGCTCGTGACGCCTAAGAAGATCATGCGATCCGGTTGAAGAGTGAAGAGGTCTGTAACCGGCTTCTCTATGAGACTTAAACCTAATGTTCCAGGTGGACCTACATCGGATTGCCCGAGATCTCCATCTACAAGAGCCGTCCTCCGCCCACCATTTAAGGCCATGTTAGCTAAATAGGTGCAGAAACTGGTTTTTCCAGAATCTATTCCTCCTAATACTGCAACCATCACTCTTCCATCCTTTGAGAGGGTTCTCTCCGCCGCCTCTTTCCATGAGAGAGGTATCGGGTCATCATCTATCATGGAGTATGTAGCGGGATTTCCAAGCAATAGTTCAACTTCAGAGGGCTTTATTGCTCTCAGAGGTATACGTTTTCCTCTTCGAACAACAATGTAGTCCCCAACCTTGATTCGGGCCCCAAGAGCCGTCATGGTGCCTGAGTGTAATGTGACGCATGCTGGCCCATCAACTAAGAGAGCTTTTCCCTCCCTAATATCCATCCTCATTTAATGTTCACCTCTTGAGTGCGTCTCACCCTTCTTCGAAGCTATTTTTACTGCTGAATCTGCATCGCTCAGTTTTCTTCTAAATCCGTTATTCTTTAGGGTGCTTGTTCCCTTCTCATCAACCATCTCAATAATGACTCCCTTTGAGATGGCGGTTTCCAGTCTACGTGCAATCTCCTCAGCCAAATTAGGTACTCCCCTCCCAATCCTAATTTTTCGGTTTTTAGAGGGATTTCTTTTTAATTCAGTCAATATGAAATCCATAGTCTTCTCCATGCTTGAAATCTCCTCCCTTCTTATCACCTTACCATCGGCAAGCACCGCTACACCAAAGATTTTTCCCGGATCAACGCCAATAACTAATTCTTCATATACGTCCTTATTCATCATCACCCTTAATGCTTCACTAACTATGTTTGAGGGATCCGCCTCATCCTCATACACTAAAATTTGAGGGTGATTTATTAGAGCCTTTTCCTCCCTAGTTGTTACCACAACCTTAATTGACGGCGGAATGGGCTCTCCCGGTACTAGACTCAAAAAGGGAATTTTCCTATTCTTAAGCTCGTTGACAAGCCTATAGTAGGCTCTGCCGGAAACCGTTACAACAGCTATTCCCGCTCTACCTCTCATAATATTACGCTCAGTAATTTTTCCGCTCTTAATCTACAACAGAGAAAAGGCTAAATTTAAACTTATAACCATTTTTAGTGTGTGGGGAACATTGGGACGTTGGATACCAACCGGCTGCTTTTCAATTGACAGAGCCCTAGAGGGCGGGCTTCAACCCGGAGCATTAACGCTTATTTACGGTGAGGCTGAAACTGGGAAGACGAGCCTAGCCATCCAATGCTCAGTGAATTCGGCGAGAATGGGCTGCAAGACTCTCTTCGTTGATGCTGACGGAACCTTTTCCCCGCAGAGGCTCATGCAGCTCTCCCACCAAGATTTTAATGAAGCCTCCCAGTCAATAATGATTTTCACGCCCTCAACATTTGAGGAGCAATCCATACTGGTGGATGAATTAGAAAAATATGTTAGCAAAGGCTTTGGCCTAATAGTTTTTGATACAATAACCTCTCTCTATCGCGCGGAGATTGGAAGTAGAGAGGAGACCTTTAAGGCAAATAAGGAGCTAAACCGTCAGATTGCCACACTCATACACATTGGGAAATCATTCCAACTACCAATTTTAATCACTAGTCAGGTGAGAAATGTTTTAACTGAAGTTGACGCTCTTGTAGAACCTGTTGCGGCAAGGGTTCTCAAGTACTGGTCAACATCGATTGTTGCTCTATCCAGAACTAGTAGAAGGGGTATAATCAAAGCGACCGTTGAGAAGAGCGGTGGATCTGAAAAGAAAATGGTTTTATACCTACTTATAGGCGAGAATGGTGTACGTGAATACAGTAAATTAAGGTGAAGCTTAGAAATGTCAATTTTTAATGAGATATTTAATGCGCTATACTATGTTTTCCCAGCCTACTGTGCGAACGCTTCGCCGGTAATATTTGGCGGCGGCAAACCAATTGACTTCGGAAGAAAATTCTTGGATGGAAAACCCATATTTGGCTCCCATAAAACCTACAGAGGCTTTGTTTCCGGGCTTTTAATCGGCACATTCGTCGGCTGGGCTCAGGAAACTCTTGCTCCAAGCGCAGGCTTGCCTCAGGGAAGCACGTTTTCAGGTTTCGCCCTTTCGCTTGGAGCACTGATAGGCGATTTAATGGGTTCATTTATAAAGAGAAGATTGAATCTTAAGCCCGGAGCACCGCTCCCGATTATTGACCAGATGGATTTCGTGTTCTTCGCCCTATTGTTCGCATTAATAGCTGAGCCCAGTTTATTATCACCATTAGAAATCATCTTAATAATTATCTTAACAGGGCCAATCCATATTTTAGTAAATTTCATAGCTTACCTATTACATGTCAAAACCAATCCTTGGTAAAAGAAGATGAGAGAAACCAATCCTCATGTAAGCCTCGAAAAAATGATGTTTCAGTGGGTTTAACGGTATGAGGTTGCCGATCTTTAATATTGTTAGATCCACCTTTTGCACATGTCTTCCAAAATATAACATAAACCCGTATTTGGGCAGATGTTCCCATAATTGCATTTACTGCTATGCGATTAAATTCCCAAGTTTTACAGGTCCAGCTATTCCACGACTTAAACTTAAGGAGGAAATCGTAAAAATGGCTGAAGGAACACGGCTCCGTTTACCAGTCATGCTTAGCGACTCAACAGACCCATATCAGCCTCTTGAAAGAGAATATGAGATAACTAGAAGATGCTTAGAGGTTTTAGCTAAACGCGGATTCCCGCTGCTGATAGTTACGAAATCGGATTTGGTGGTGAGGGATATTGACATTTTCAAGAAGACGCCGACCGTTGTATCCATGACCATAACAACGAGCCGTAGTGAGATTGCAGGTGTTATAGAGCCTAATGCACCTAACCCTCATGCTAGGTTTTCAGCTCTAAAGAAAATTGCAGACGAGAACATACCGACCGTTGTTAGAATAGATCCTATAATACCTGGGATTAATTCGGATGTTAGGGATCTTGAGAGGGTGGTTTCTGAGGCTTCTAGGATAGGTGTAAAGCAAATCACTGCTTCCACGCTGAAGTTAGTTAGGGGGGTTCTATCAACCATAGGGAGAGTAAACCCTAGGTTATCAAGAAAACTGGCGGAAATCTATTCTGATGGAGAATGGATTGGAGGCTACAAATACTTAAATAGAGAATTAAGGCTAAAGATACTCTCGTCTTTAAAGTCGATAACGCAGAGATACGGTTTAGAGTTCGCAACATGCAGAGAAGGCTTCCCAAAGCTGAATACAACCATATGCGATGGAACCTCTTACTGCCGCAGGATCTTAGATAAATTTTTGAAGCCAAAAAATTAGTGCATGAATTTTTTTGCCTCAGGTATTTCTGCGGGTAATCCCTTTCTATGCCTCACAGAACGTATGACCTCAGCCATACGGTCTTTCGGTATTTTTTCCCAATGGGAGAATCTACTCTGCCAAAATGCGCGTCCAGAGGAAGCTGACCTAAGCTCATCGGCTAGGCTGAAGGATTCGGCAACCGGTATGAATCCGTCGATCACGGAGAGTATGCCCCTGTGAGTTATGGAGGAAACTTTACCCCGCCTCTTAATTATCAAGCCTATTATGTCGCCGATTTGTTCGGCTGGAATTGATATTTGAATCCTATATACTGGCTCAAGCAATATTGGGTCTGCAGTTAAAAACGAGCCTAATATGGCCTTTCTTACCGCCGGCATTATTTGCGTGTAACCCCCCTGCGCGCGGTCATAATTCAATTGAGCGCCAATCAGCTTCACTTTCACTCCCCTCAAGGGTTCCCCACATAATGGTCCAGACTGGCATGCCCATCGGAAACCATCTACGAGGGCGCTTAAACCCTCTCCAGAATGTTCTTTTCCAGATAGGTCGATGAGAATGTTGCCTCCCTTCTCTACGGCTAGAACCCGCCCGACATCCTTGAATGAGCTAATGCTATTAATAATCCGCTTCGCAGCTTCACCACTATACTCAAGCATTTTCACCAGCGGCTCCTCTAATGGCTCAGCCTCCACTGAGATTCTGCTGCCTGCAGTGACGATCTCCCCAGCCTTGCTCACGCTTTCCCGATAGGAGACCGTTGGTTCAGAGATGATCACCTCTAAGTTGGGCTCCCGCTCCATTATAGATCTTATCACTATGTCAAGATGAAGTTCGCCAATTCCACTGAGGAGATATTCCCCGGTCTCCCTATTCACTGTAACGGTGAAATTGGGATCCTCAATTGACAAAAGGTTCAGAACATTAATTAAACGCTGGAGTTCCCTCGGATCCTTAGGCTCGATGGAGACTGTGATAACAGGCTCCGAGATGTAAGTGATCCTCTCGAAGGGAATCATATCACTTCTGTGGGCTAAATCAACAATTGTTTCACCGGCACTGATTAATTCAAACCCGGAGAGAGCTACTATATTGCCGGAGTCAAGCCAGCCCGTAGCCTCCTTCAAAGATCCCATATAGATTGAAACCCTCTGGATGGTTGCCTCTTTTCCAGCGCCTAAAAGATAAACTTGGTCGCCGTCTTCTATCTCTCCGGAAAAAATTCTCCCAGTGGCAACCAGCCCGTCCTTTGGATCCATCTTAACGTTGGTTACGCATATGGTTGTAGGCCCATTGGGGTCGCATTCAATCATCGCTCTGCCAACCTCAGAATTCAAGTCTCCGCTCCATATTTTTGGAATTCTATATTTCTGTGCCTCAATTGGGCTTGGTAGCTCCATTATCACCATCTCCAGAATTGCCTTGTGAAGGGGAATTATTTCCTTAAGTCTCCGCCACCCTCCATGCTCATAAGCCTCGACTATGTCGCTGAATTTCACATCTTTCTCTTTCGCTGTTCCGAGTGTGAATCCCCATTTATGTAGGGCTGAGCCGAAAACAACATTTCCCTTAGAAACGCCGATCTTCCATTCATCCTTAAAGGACGGTTCGCCGTAATTTTCTATGATAGCATTAAAGTCTCGGATTATGCGCGAAATCTTATTTTGGATCTCTTCTGAAGTTAATTTTAGATCCCTAATCAGCCTGTCAATTTTGTTAATGAAGAGAATTGGTTTAACACGTTCATTTAATGCTTGTCTGGTCACAACCTCGGTCTGCGCCATAACCTCTTCAACAGCATCCACGAGAACTATTGCCCCATCAATGATCCTCAAGGCGCGCGTAACTTTGCCTATGAAGTCAACGTGGCCAGGTGTGTCAACAAGATTAATTACGTATTGTTCTCCACGTATTTCATGTAATAGAGATATATTGGCAGTCTTTATGGTTATTCCCCGTCTCTGCTCCTCCTCAAGGTAATCGAGAACACGTGCTTCTCCAGCTAAAGTGTAGGGTATTAATCCAGCCCCTGCCAGAAGCAGATCTGTTAATGTTGTTTTGCCATGATCTATGTGAGCTATCACACCGATATTACGGATTCTCTCCTTCTCTTTCACTGTCTCCAAAATCCGTTTCGTCAGGCTAAACCCCAGCATAGACTAAGCTCACTCTACCCTATCTCTGAATCAATCTTTATTCTAGGTATGGATAAATGTAGCTTTAGGCTGTTATCTCTCTTTAAGTGGGCACGGGATGAAGAATGGCATCTGGCAGCCAATATGTCCTCTTTTTGGAGTGGAGAATTCGATCACTTGTATCTTGCACGCCTTTTCTTTCTTTTCCTTTTCTCACGGCGCATTCTCTTCTTTTTCCATTTCGCGCGCATCCATCATCTTCTCCACATCTAAACCAATGAAATGCTCAAGTGTTAAACGCTGAGTCTACCTACCTCAATAAAATGAGGCTTTTAAAAAGGTTCTTCATTCTCCATCTTATTAAATTTTCGGTTTCAAGAGGCCTTTATGCCGAGATCGGAGGCTTTGTTTTGCGGCGTTACACTTATAAAAATCCTTCTCCCTTTAGTAGTGAAAAGCCGAGGAATGGAGGCAGTGAACTCGAATGAGATGCCACTTGCTCTGCGTGCCGTGTACCGTTAGAGCAGCATATGACATAGCTACCAAAGCCACAGATGATGAAGAATTACAGAGAAAAGTTGTTACTCAAACTCTCAAATGGTTGAGTGAAAACCACTCTTTCACGAGTATGACGCCAACGATGTTGCACACCTACGCCTTTAGACTAGTCCAGAAGATCACTGGAAACAAGGATCCATTCATCAAGCTAAAAAGTGAGTCCAATCGTATAGTTATGAATCTAATTCCACTCCTAAAGAGTGAATATGAGAAGCAAAGTCCTAACAATGCTTTCAGATTCGCAGCCCTTGGAGCCATATGCGGAAACTCCATAGATTTTGAGGTTGAAGGCTATAAGGTCTCCATGGAAGATCTGGAGAGGTCGCTGATAAACTGCCTAAAAGGAAACCTAACATTGGATGATACCCCTAAGCTTATGGATGCTCTCTCAAAGTCCAAGCTAGTCATATATTTCTTGGATAACGCTGGGGAAATAGCCTTCGATAAATTCTTCATCAAAGTTATTACTGAGAATTATCCGGTTAAGGTTCTATCGGCTGTGAAGTCTGGGCCAATCATGAATGATGCAACCCTAGAGGACGCCCTACAGGTCAGATTAGACGAGGTTACGGAAGTTATCCCCACTGGTAGCGATTCAATAGGCCTAAAACTAGATGAGTGTTCTGAGGATTTCTTAAGAAGCCTCAGGGAGGCTGACCTAATAATCGCTAAGGGGCAGGGATACTATGAGAGCATAAGTGAGATTGAGCATGTTCTCCAGAAGCCGATTGTCTACATGCTTAGAGCTAAATGCTCATTAGTCGCCAAATCCCTTAACGTGCACCCGGGAGCAAACATCGTTAAATTTGTAAATTATTAAGTCAGATATTACCTTGTTGGTTTCCATGAAGCTTGGTGCACTATTCTCCGGCGGTAAAGACTCATGCCTAGCCATTCACAAGGCGTGGAATTTCCATGAGGTTGCATGCCTAATAAGCCTCCTCCCGAAGGGGGAGGAGAGCTACATGTTCCATTTCCCAAATGCTTGGGTAACGAAATTTCAGGCGGAAGCCATGGGGTTACCGATAATCCAAAGGGAAACGAGCGGAAGAAAAGGAAGAGAGCTCGCCGATTTGACTAGGGCCTTAAAGTTAGCGGTGGAAAAATTTAGGATCGAAGGGGTTCTCACCGGCGCGTTAAGATCAACCTATCAGGCGAGTAGAATTCAGAAAGTATGCGATAAAATCGGGCTTTGGTGCTTTAACCCCCTATGGCTTAAGGATCCATTGGAATTGTTAAATGAGGTTGTGAGCGGCGGATTCAGAGTTATGATTTCCGGAGTGTTTGCTTACCCGCTTGATAAGAGCTTTCTTGGGAAAATCATAGATGTGAAAATCATCAAGAAACTTAGGGATCTGGGAAGAAGATACGACTTAAATGTTGCTGGTGAGGGGGGTGAAATAGAGACAACAGTTTTGGATGCGCCCTCATTCAAGAAAAGGTTAGAGATCGTTGACTACGAGATTCAATATAGGGATTATTCTGGAATTTTTAAGATAAAAGATTTGAGGCTAATAGATAAATGAGAATCCTACTAGTAAGTTTATGTTCGAATCCCCTAAGCGAGTTAGAGTTCGTGAGACCGATTAAGCAGATTCTCAGCCATCATGGGATCAAATCCTTAATTAGACATTACATTGAAGCTACCCTAGAAGACGCAGAGTTATCCGAAAAAATAATCATATGTGGAGCAGCCTTAAAGGATGCAGCTTTCCTAGAGAATCTCAGCTCACTCGCATGGTTAAGGGAAACCGATAAGCCGATTTTAGGCATCGGCTCCGGCTCCCAGGCCGTTATGAAGATTTTCAATGGCAAATTAATTGACAAGGCGAAGATCGGCGTGTTCAAAGTCAAGGTGAATAGAAAGAATAAGCTAACGGACAAGAAGGTTTTTTACGCATACTTTTTGACAAAAAAGATTGCGAGGATCGTTAGCCCAATTGTGGCTCTGGCCAAAGCTGGAGCACTCCCCTGCATGGTGAAGCATGAACTGAGGGAAGTTTATGGTTGCTTCTTTCACCCGGAAGTAATGAATCCTGAAATAATTCTGAATTTCACCCTAAAAACTAATTAATCTCGAATATCCGCTTAGCGTTCTCAGTGGTTTTTTCAGCCACAACCTCTACTTTTTCCCTCTTTAGCTTGGCTACAGCGTTTAATGCCTTAACTACGTGAGCTGGTTCAGCCGGTTCTCCAGCATAAGCAACTGGAGAATCTGTTTCCAAAACTATGTTTTCTAGCGGTGTTTCCCTAATGATTTTTCTATGCTCCTTACTGTAGGCTGCAGCTGGCGTGGCGGAAACATAATATCCGTGATCAAGTAGTTTTTTAAGATCCTTAAGCGGTCCACTGAACCAGTGGAAAATGGCCTTCTTAATACCGCTCTCTATGGTTATGTTAACGCAGTCCGTCCATGCACCTCTGCTATGGATTGAAAGAGGTTTATTATTCTTTCTCGCTATGTCAAGTATTTTTCTGAAAATTGTTCTCTGGAGTTCCCTTTTACTCTCATTTTTTCTAGCATCTCTATGCCAGTAGTCTAATCCAACCTCACCTAAAGCAACAATATCATTAACATTTTCTTTTATAAAACCTATTATCTTTCCAATTCTTTTAATATCCAGATCACAGGGATGAAGCCCTAGAGCTGGGTAAATTCTTAAGCCCTTAACCTCATATTTTCTGCTTTCACGCATTACCCAGAGATTAGACTTATAGTTCGAGCCGACCGCTATTATAGCCACCACGCCAACTTTGGCGGCTCTCTTAATGGCCCCTCTAAGATCCGCTACATCCTCCAAATGTGCGTGCGCATCTATAAGGCCGGCTCCCATGGAAAACCACGGCTAATGGGATTTCTCACTGTTATCCGGTTCTTCTACGTTTTTTAGAGTCCCATGTTTTTCTCTTTTAAATTGGAGTTTCAAATTCCCTATTTTCTGAATTTTTGGAGTTTCATTAAAAGCTCCTTATCGCCTTCTGGGTCTCCAGCGCATGTCGCAATTATACCATCTACAATCCCTTCAAGTCTCGCCGCAACCTCATCTGCACGTTCCATCGTCGCGGTGATTGGCCATCCTATCATTTCTATGATTTCCTTGTTTCTTGGGGTTCCCACTAGGAAATAAGTATATATGGGCTTATTCAAACGTTTACACTCTTCGGCTACTTGCTCTAACATTGGGAGAGTTTTATCTTCAAGTCTCATGAAGAAAACGAAGTCCCAATCATCTCTCACACGTGTTAAGGTTTCCTCAAGAGAGCGGCGTGCAGTAAGCAAGCATCCCAACTTAAGTTTTTTCAGGCGGATCGTGGTACGTAAGAAGATTCGGGCTTCTTCAGACGACTTCAGCATTTTTATGGGTTCTCCATACTTAGGCATATCACCCATGGTAAGTATTATTCCGTCAAGCCCCACGGCATCCGCGGCTAAAGCCAACCCTCCTGCCTCAACTGGGCTTTTATAACGCAATACGAATATGGGTATTATTATTTTATCGGGGTACTTGGTCTTGAGAACGCAGCCTACAGCAGTGCCGCTGGGCGCTGGTATACCGGCAGCACTATCAGTAATGTTCCATCCATCAACTAGATCCTTTACCTCCTCAGCTCTCTTCAGGAATTTGCGTGTTGGAACAAACTCATGTAATATTTTCATTAGGCATTCCCTCAATCGAAATTTTAACAATGATGTAAGCACTTATCATGTTAAAAATCTTTTGCGAATTAAAGTTTACTGAAATGTTTAAAGTAAAAAAGTATAGCAATTTAATAGTAATTAAGGGGAGAAAAAAATGGATAAGAAAATTAAAGTTGGAATATTAAAGGCTGGCTGTATAGGATCCTTACCGTTAATAGAGTTTCTTTTAGATGAGAGGGCTGAAAGAGAAGATATACAAGTTAGAGTCGTTGGTTCAGGAGCGAAGGTTACTGTTGAAGAATGCATGGAAAGTGCCAGACAAATCTTAGATCAGAATGTTGACCTAATAATTTTTGTTGGGCCAGCGCAGACAACTTGAGGCCCCTCTGAGGCGCGTAAGCTCCTAAGGAAGTCGGGCAAACCGGTAATAATTATCTCTGATGGCCCAGCTAAGAGAATTGTTAAAGAACTTGAGGAGACCGGCTTCGGATATATTGTAGTTATGGGCGACCCGCTTATAGGAGCCCGAAGAGAATTTTTAGATCCGACAGAAATGGCTATTTTTAATTCCAATGTTATTAAGGTGCTCGCTGTCACCGGAATATGCAGCATCATGCTTCGTGAGATCGATCGAGTTATAAGCGAACTTAAACATGATCGAACCCCAACATTGCCTAAACTTGTCTTGGACATAGAGGATGTTAGAGAGATGTAATTTCAAGAATCCCTATGCAAGGGCTAAAGCTATGGCAGCTTATGAATTGACCAAAAAAGTCGCTGAAATTAACGTTAAAGCCTGCTTCATAGAGAAAGAGCGGGAGAAGTATATTCCGCTTGTTGCCTGCACTCATGAAATTGCCCAAGTGGCCGCCAAATTGGCCGAAGAGGCGAGGGAAATAGAGAAATATTCAGATACTTTGATTAGAAAGCCTCATTCTAAGGATGGTAGGCTAAGTATTAAGGAAAAGCTCATGGAGAAACCAGTTTTTGACGAGGAAGAATATAAGAGGTGGATTGAATAGGTTAAAATAAATTCCGTATATACGCTATTATTCTGTATATATGATATTTCGAATAAGTATATATTTTGATCATGCGCCTAAATTTACCTGATGAAAAATGAAGACCCCTGAAATAATCCCATTAGAGGGAAAGAGACTAAAAGTAATCATCGTTAAAAAAGAATACAGCGAGCCCTTTTATCTCAAAGAAATCCAAAATGAGGAAGTTAAAAGACTCTCGCCAATTTTCAAGCCATCCATAGCATTTTGCAGATTTCTTGAACAACTTATTAATGAGGTTAACCCGGACTTCGCAACAGAGGAACTGGGAAACCGATCTATCAAAGAGTTTACAGAAAACAACCCCATTGCAAAGGTTTTCCGAAGGAGAAAGATTCCATTCTTTGCAGTTGATATAGATGAGAATGCCAAAGGCTATTTGCTTTCAAATGTGAATGAAAAAGAGGAATTGTTAAACACCATACTAAAGCGGCTGGAAAAGTTGCCGTCTGAGGAAAGCTATGAGAGGGAATATCTAACGGCCTATGCCCAGTGTATTCGGCAGGAAATTGAGGAAATAGAACGTGAAATAAAGTTTTCAATCCGCGAGAGCTGGATTACTATGGGAATTTTGGATAAAGCTCGAGAAATCAGCAAGAAAGATGTAGTTTGTATCCACATAGCAAGTCCCGAACATATTAGCGGGATTAAAAGTTTACTGGAATCCGTTGATGTTGAAGTGGAGGTTTTTCGACCAGAGAAAAAGCTAATAATTACAAAACCGGATAAAACATTAGCGGGACTTGAAGAACTGCTAGAATCCTCTAGAATTCAAGTTAAACCCATTATAAAAAGAGGGGGAGAAAACCGGCCTTATATACTCTTTTTCTTAGACACAGAAGAGAAAGCAAGCCCCTTTGATATTTGCATGGCCTACGACGCAGGTTTCAATGTTGTAGTACCCTATGAAAACGTAACATCTGAAGGTGTGAAGAAAATTGTGCAAGACGCCATTTTCTCCAGGGATTCAAAGGGGATAAAACGTACCTGCTTCTTTATCGGCGGAAAAGATATGGAAAAGGCTGAAGAAGTCTTAGAAGTTGTGCGGAAAGCAATGTTCCCACCGTTCCAAACAAATATAATAATAGATCCTGGAGGGGCCTATACGACGGCAGCCGCTATGGTAGCAAAAGTCGAAGCGTCTCTAAAGGAACATAACCTAGGAGATCTAAACACAAAGGTATGCGCGATATTTGGAACAGGATCTGTTGGAAGAGTTGCGGCCATTTTGCTAGCTCGGCTTGGATGCAACGTTATAATAGCTAGTATCAATCCTAAACGGAAAGATGGAGAAGAGTATGCTCAGAGACTTTCAAATCTCTTCCGCGAAAAATATGGCGTAGAGGTTGAAGGCGTCTTCGCACCTACACCTGAAAAGAAATTAGAAGTTTTAGAGAAGGCTGATGTAATATTCTGCGCTCCAAAGGCAGGGGTACAAGTGATAACAAAAGATATACTGAAGAAAGTGAGGCGGCTAAAGGTAATAGCTGATGTAAATGCGGTTCCACCGTTTGGGGTTGAGGGAATGAAGCTTAATGATAACATGCGGGAAATAGCTCCCGGAATATTCGGTATAGGCGCATTAATAATCGGCAGATTAAAACATAAAGTAGAAAAGGAGATTCTAAAAGAAGCACGAATAAGCGGCAAAGGTGAGGTATACAACTACAACTACGCAATTCAAATAGCTAGAAAAATCTTGAAAGAAAAAGTTATAGCCAGCCAGCTCACCGTGACTCTAAGATACTCAAAAAGTCCTAAATAGATGGTTTATAGAAGCGGTCAATCGCTATTTCCGCAATGTCAGTCGCAAACTCCGCTATACGCAATATGGAATCCCGAATGGAACAACAGGCACAGATTACAGCAGTACTCTTCTCCTTAAGGAAAGCCAATGAGGCTATTTCTTGATCCAATTTTTCTAAATCAGCTTTACTCATTATAACTTCTTCGGAGCTCTTCAAGTCCTTTGAAAATATAGAATCTACAGCTTTCTCATATAATTCTAAAGCGGTGCTACCTGCCAGATGCAGCTTATCTAGAATCCGCTTAGAAATTTTTTCCCCTTCCCATGAAGTAGTATTACGCTTTTAGCTATTGTGGCTGCTTGATCTGCAATCTGTTCTATCCGATGCACAAAGGTTTGGAAATCAAGGCAGTCTAAAGCATCCAATTTAAATTGATTAGCTAATGCAGGATTAGTTGCGGCTTTACGTATAAGACGGAGAAGCAGAAATGAAAAATTGTCAACTTCATCATCAAGGGTGTAAACGGCCTTTGCGAGCTCTACATTGTTATTTTTTAGAGCCAATAGAACGTCTCTACACATTGAGCTAGATAGAGCGTACATCCTCTTAACTCCGGCTTCAAGGGAAGCTTTTGATTCATCAATTAAAGTTGCTATTCGTATCTGCTTTGCGTCAGCCTCCATGATTCGCATGTAAAGCTTCCTAACTGCGTCGCGTATCGCTTTCTGCCGGGTTGCCTTAAAAAATCTGTCAGAAACGAGTTTAATGTCTGAGTAACCGTTCAAATAACAAGCGATGATACTGCGGATTATTTGTAAAGTCCCGTCTTCCTCGCTCACGTAAAGTGTTATCTTTTCAACTTCATTCTTCCTCTTCACGCCCGGAAAAATGACTAGCGAACGATCACGATTTACAGCTATGGAAACAACATCCCCCTGCTTCAATTCATTTAGCCGTACCCAGTATTTAGGTAAAGAAACAACTAACGAAGAACGGCCGAGAGACATTATCTTTCTCTGTTCCATATTAACCCTTATAAGTGTTTATACTCGCACGTAAGGTATATACATCACAACGGATAATCTTTACTCCAGCTTATTATTTTCGCTTTCGATTAAGAAATTAAAACCTATCGAAGCGATTGCAAAAGATAATGGTTTAAAAATGCTCATCTAGGCTTCAAGACTAAATTTGAGTTCATGAAGAAAGAGAATGAGTTCACTGATGGAGTGAAGATAAATATATAAGGGTTGGATAATTCTTGAAGAAAACAAAAATGGTGATTCACGATGCCTGCGCTGGAGATTGGAGGAATCTGCGTGAAGATCAGGGGTAGGGAAGCCGGTAGACGCTGTGTAATCGTTGACATGATAGACAAGAACTTTGTGCTAGTAACTGGCCCAAAAAATGTTACGGGGGTTAGAAGGCGGCGTGCAAACATCAACCATCTGAAACCAACCGATGACATAATCAAGATAGAGAGGGGTGCATCTGACGAGGAGGTCTATAAGGCTCTCGTTGAGGCGGGGAAACTTGAGGAGTACAGACAGAAAGAGAAACTCTAAAGGGTCCCTAATGCATTATAATGATTGAAACCGCTGAGGAAAGTGAAATGGTGGAGAGTAAGCCTCCTTGGGGCGTAAAGCGGGAGCTACTGACTAAATCTGAGGATGAAACCGACCCAAAGTATGGACATAAACCTGAAGAGCGCCCATACCCAGACATACTGAGGTTCGGCATAATAAACTTAGATAAACCCCCTGGCCCCTCAAGCCATGAGGTCACGGCATGGGTGAAGCGTATCTTAGGTATCGAGCATGCCGGTCACGGAGGGACCCTAGTGCCTTTAACCCGCATGCGAGCTGGGTAGGCGTGGAAATCCCAAGGTGACCGGCGTCTTACCGGTGGCCCTAAATGATGCGACAAAGGTTATACAGGCCCTATTGAAGGCCGGTAAGGAATATGTTGGCGTAATGAAGCTTCACGGCGATGTTGATGAAGACCGAATTAGGGAGGTTTTCAACGAGTTCCAGGGAAAGATCTATCAGAAGCCTCCTTTGCGGTCTTCGGTTAAAAGAATTATACGCGTAAGAACTATTTACTACATGGATGTCCTAGAGATCGAGGAGAGAAATGTTCTCTTCAAGGTTGGATGTGAAGCAGGCACCTACATCCGTAAGCTCATTTATGATATGGGGAAGGTTTTCGGCTGCGGTGCGCATATGTATGAGCTTCGCAGAACAAGAGCCGGCCCCTTCGCTGAAGATGAGAGCATGGTTACGTTGCATGATATGCTATACCTCTACACTAAGTGGCATGAAACAGGAGATATAAGAATGCTCAGAAGGTTTATCCTTCCAATGGAGAGAGCGCTCCTCCTCCTGCCGAAAGTATTCATCAGAGATTCTGCTGTAGACGCCATCTGCCACGGAGCTCACCTAACAGCCCCAGGCATAACCCATGTTGAAGCTGGAATAAAGCCTAGTGATAAGGTCGCCATATTAACTCTCAAGGGCGAAGCAGTAGCCTTAGGAACAGCTGTAGCCAGCAGTGAGGAGATGCTTAAAGCCACTCATGGAATAATGGTTAAGACTGATAGGGTTCTAATGCCGAGAGGCACATATCCAAAGCTTTGGCGGTGAAATCAAACATTTTAAATAACCTTTCATTCATCTAAATAAAAAGGAGATTAAGAGCCGGGGTCTCCTAGAGCCTTAAGGCGGGAAATCCGGTAGGGAGCAGATCGCCGAAAATGTGAGCCCAAGCCTGGAGCCGCCAAAAAGGCCAAACAGCCTGTGGCCCATCTTGGGCCGCGTGGGTTCAAATCCCACCCCCGGCGCCATATCTCTTGCCTTAAATTCGCTAAGAACGAGGATGAGGTAAAAGAAATCCTTGAGGCGATATGGCAGAACCCTGAGAAAGATGGAGAAATTCTGTCCGAGGTTGTATCAGGAATAAGGAAGTTTATGAGTTTGAAAAGATGTTGGAAAAGAGAAAGATATGATCTAGATAGAATGTAGGAAAATGTAATTGCCATAAGAAACGATAAAAAAGCGAACTAGATAGTCACAACAAGATTAAAGGGTCTTCAAATGTGTTATGATGATTCAGCCTCATGTGAGCCTCGATTTTTCTTAACAGGAAGCAGACCGTTGAGTGCCATCGTCAAGATTATGCTCCTCGCTACTTTTCGACAAGATTCCGATAACTGACGCCCACAACTTCCACAATAGGGACAAACAAAGAACTCGCACTTATAACATGGATTATCTTTAACTCCATTTCGTTATAAGGCGTGGGAACGCAAAGAGAGAAATCGCAGAGTTTAAATAATTTACGTGCCATTTAATATTTAAAGGTGACTATAATGTACTTGCAGAGTTTCAGAGATGCATTGGAGAAGAAGTTTTCCGGAAGTTTATTCAGCGTGAGCGATGCTCAACACTTTCACAAAAGAGCAAAAGAATATTTGTATAGATTGAGTAAGAGGGATCAAGTTAAGCGTGTTAATTGGAGCTGGTATCATTTCCCACAGAAATATAGGGATCTATGGGATTTCTTATCCAAAGACAAGGGCCTTAAAGTAGTCATTAAACAGACCGCTGCGAGTATATGGAATTATGATTTCGTTCATAGAGAAGTTTATCGTTTGGCTGTTGAGGATCAATCATATAAAAAAGCCTTAGAGAGATTCGCTGAGGAGACGGGATGGACCTTCGAGGTGGAGTATCATAGAAAAATACCATACGAGTACATGAGGGTTGACGAGTTATTCGTTGAATCTCCTGAATCATGTGTTGTCAGCTGCATATCTGATTGGTCATTCATGGACGCATTTGCCACATTATACTTCAGAAGAGACGAAATTGACTTCAATAAATTGAAGAAGTTAGGTAGATGGAAGAGGATTTCTAAAAGCGATGTCAGAGTTTGGACAGCCATAAAGTATGGTTGTGATTTGTTTAACAAGAATTTGGGGAAGCGGTTATTCAATGTGAGAAGTAGGAACTTAGAGCAAGAGGACATTAAAGAATTGGTAGAGGAGGCTGTTGATAAGGTGGTCGAATTTGCCTAAAGCCATAGAGATGATGAAGAGGCGTGAAGCTGAGATCTTAAAAGCGTTATTGCATCTCTCAAAGGGAACAAAGGGTTTCACCAACCCTGAGCTTATCATGATAGGTGGGTATGCTTTAAGGGCTTTCATCTCGCTCTCAAGGTTCACAAGAGACTGCGACTTTGCTGTAAAGAAGGAGAACGGGTGGAACATAGATAGATTAAAGAAAATCTTACCAAAGGGTTATTCGGTTGAGGAAGAAGAGAAGCGCGATAACTATGGCTTTCTCAGATGTATAAAGTTCTTAAGGCATGATAGGGCGAGGATAAAAGTATCGATGGACTTCATGGAAGGTGAGATTCGAGGAAGAGAGCCAAAGGATATCGTTTTGATAGATGAGGAGATGGTGAAGAATAGGAAGTTTGTTGAGATGCATATAGCTGAGAAGCCTGTTAAGG
>CAZGXE010000003.1:0-28656 GCA_964529605.1 uncultured Candidatus Bathyarchaeia archaeon
ATCCTCTCTCTTGCTGAAAATAAGCGTTTAGTCGGGTTCTTCTCCTGTAGGAGCAGCGGCATAAGTTCCTCAAGTCTTTCACGCAGGCTCTTCGGCAGGTTGCATATTAGAAACATTAGGATCCCGTAAGTTATGTCCCAATCGTTATTGAAGCCTCCGCTTCTCCTAAAGAGAAATATGATCTCCTTGGAAACCAATTTTTTCGGTATTCTGCAACCAGTTAACCATTCGAATATTTGGACAACCGTCTTTGAGATTGCCTCATCATAGGAGCCTCTTACGTCTAGTAGCACCCCGTCGCAGTCGAATATGACTGCGTCAACCATCCCTAGAGTTTTCGCTCTGTCCCTCCTAATGTAGACTCTTCCAGCCTCAAGGTCTAACTTGATGTACCTCTCATTCATGGTCACTTAAGACCCTCCCTAACTCTTCGATGAAACGCTCCATCATTTGGGCTGGAGCCACTGTGACCCTCAGACAGTTTTTAAACCCTAAGACACAGCCAATATTTCTCACTATAATTCCCCTGCTTAAGAGACTTTCATACACAACTGAAGAATCCCTATTGACCTGAAAGAGTACAAAATTGGTTTCCGAGGGGAAGGCCTTAACGCCCTCCATCCGATTAAGCTCATTAATAAGCCTAGATCTTTCGGCTTTAACCTCAATTATCAGCTTCCTTATGTAATCCATTTTCCCAAGAATTTTCGTAGCCGCTTTCAATGCCACTATGGAGACGGGGTATGGCATCTGAAACCTCTCATTTATGGTTTTAGCTAACCTCCTATTTGTGACGGTGTAACCAACCCTCAATCCGGCTAAACCGAAAACCTTAGAGAAGGTTCTAAAAACTATTAGGTTCTCAAGTTCTCTGGCTGAATCAATCAGGGTTTCAGCGGCGAAGTCAGCATAAGCCTCATCAACAGCAACAACCCCATCGAACTCCTCAGCTAGACGCAGAATATCCTCGCGCCTAAATTGGTTTGCTGTTGGATTATTTGGTGAGCAGAGGAAGATAACCTTTGTTTTAGGTGTTGCCGAAGACAGCAAAGCCTCTGTATCAAGTGAGAAATCTCTTTTTAGGGGGATTCTCTTGTAGACTGCACCTTGAATCTTTACACACCGCTCATAAATAGCGAAGGTTGGGGTAATCGATAGGGCGTCATCACCCTCTTTAAGAAGCATCCTAGAGACCAATTCTATGAGCTGATCGCTTCCTGTGCTGATCACTATATTATTCGGCGAAATATCGTAGCATCCGCTTAGGGTCTCTTTCAGCCTCCTAAATTCGTCTCTCGGATATATCCGAGGGTCAACCTCCTCAACAACCTCTCTTAAGATGGATCTCAAAAAATCTAGGGGTATAAAGAAGTTCTCGTTTGAGTTCAGCTTCAGAATATCCGAGGGTTTCCTACCAATCTTAGAGGCTAATCCCTCAATTGTCTCACCGACATCATACCTATCTAACCGTTGAGCTCTCGCAGAAACTTCCTTAATTATCCTTTTACTTTGCCCCCTCAATTCTTAAGTCTCTCCTCTATGGCTGATGCATGATTCAGTAATCCCTCACCCTCAGCTAGGAGCTTAGCGTAGGCCCAGAGCTTCCCTAAAGCTTCTTTCGGGCACTCAGCGATATTCATGCATCTGATAAAGTTGAGGACGGAGAGTGCAGAATAAACATGGCTGAAACCTCCGGTTGGAAGAACGTGATTTGTTCCTAGACAGTAGTCGCTTAGTGAAGCAGGTGTGTAGCCGCCAATCAGTATTAGGCCGGCTGAACATATTTTCCCAGATATTTCATGGGCGTTCTTAGCGATTATCTCAAGATGTTCAGGTGCGAATTCATTTGCAAATTCTACGGCTTCATCCATGCTCTCAGCGATTAGGATTAGACAGTTTCTTTCAAGAGCCTTTCTAATAGTCTCCCCATTCGGCGCCTCATCAACTAGACGGAGAAGAACCTTAAACACCGACTCAGCGGCTTCGATAGATGTTGTAACGAGAACCGCTATACTGTCAGGGCCATGCTCAGCCTGCGAGATCAGGTCCAGCGCAATATAGCGCGGGTTAGCTGTTTCATCAGCCAAAACCATAATCTCACTCGGTCCAGCCGGATGATCTATCGGTACATCACGTGAAATAACATTTTTCGCGGCTAAAACATATTGATTTCCAGGGCCAACTATCTTGTCGACGGGTCTTATTGTCTCAGTTCCGTAGGCCAGAGCTGCAATGGCTTGTATTCCACCAACCTTATAGAATTCATCTACGCCACATATGTCCGCAGCCACTAGAGTTAGAGGGTTAACCCTGCCAGCTTTCTGCGGGGGAGAGCAGACAGCAACCCGTGGAACCCCAGCAGTCTTCGCTGGTACAACCGTCATGATCACGGTGCTTGGGTATGCCGCTCCGCCGCCCGGCACATAGCATCCAACACTTCGGATCGGTCGGTATTCTCTCTGTATTTTCACACCTAGCTCATCCTCATACTTGAATTTCATTCGTTTCAGGATTTCCTTCTCAAACCTTTCAACCCTCTCTTTTGCGATTTTTATGGCTGATAGCTCTCTCTCGTTTACTTTGCTGTATGCCTCCTCAATCTCCTCCCGGTTCACCCCTAGCTGATCGACTTCAAGTCTAACACCATCAAACTTCAATGTTAAATCTAGGAGAGCCCTGTCGCCTCTCCTCCTAACATCCTCTATTATGTCTTCAGCATATCGGAGTAGCTTCGGATCTAAGCTTCTCCTTCGCGGCCACCTATCTTTCAGGACCGATTTGCATGTATCGCTTAGCCTCAAAATTTTTATTGGCAAATCTCAGCCTCCCTCAGCGTTCATCTCATCGGACACTATCTCTTCTAATGGCAGAACCTGCCTCGGCTCATAGACAACTAATCCCTGAGCAAGCCTTCTCAGAATCGGGAGAATTTTTATGAATTCATCTTTATCTATCACGGTGTTCACTGAGTACCAGTTCTTGTCTGAGAGAGAGGCGACCGTCGGCCTCTTAAGCGCCGGCAGACTCTTCAAAAGCTTTTGGAGATTATCCTTGTGCACGTTCACAAATATGTGAAGTTTCTTTCTTCCGTCAACAACCCCCTTCAAGAGGGTGAGTACATCATATATTTTCTCCCGCTTCATAGGGTTTTTCAGGGAATCTCTATTCGCTATAAGTATAGCTGTGGACTCCATTATGAACTCAATGGGCTTAAGATTATTCTGCTTTAAAGATTCACCGGTTTCAATAACATCCACTATTGCATCAGCGTTTTCAGGAGGCTTAGCTTCAGTCGCTCCGAAGGAAAGATATAGGGATACTTGGCTGTTCTCACCCTTCTTCCACCATGGCGTAATGATTAAAGGCTTCTTTTCGCCGTAAAGCCGCTTATAGGCTGGATTATTCATTAGGTAATTGGCTGAAACATTCAAGTACTCGGTTGATATTCTGAGAGTTTTTCCCTCACGGTTGAACCATTCCAGAAGGTCGGAGAGACTGTTTATGCGAGTCCAAGCTTTAGGAATTGCCAGGGCAAGCTTAACCCTTGCGTACTCAAGATCCAATAGGACCTCAACATCTGCTCCTGTTTCACGCAGCCAATCAAGTCCAGTTATGCCTATATCATGCAGTCCCTCACTGACGAAGATAGGGATTTCCTGAGGCCTAAGAATTTTCAATTCAATCTCCGGATCGTTTATTGACGGCCTATAGGTACGCTCTCCACTAGACACCGCATAGCCAGCTCGCTCTAGAATGCGGAATGTTCCTTCAGCTAGGTGCCCTTTAGGTATGACGAAACTTACTCTATTCATATAGGATCCCTCAAAATCGAATCGATAAGGTTTTGACCATGATTGACGCTAATAAATAAGAGCTTTACTCTGGAAAAAACATTTAAACGGTAAGAAATTGAACCTGAATGGTCAGCTCTAATATAATAGTAGATAGGTTCTATTCTTGATAAGTGAAGAGGCACTTTACTGATGAACACGGGCACCTCTTATGAACACGATCCCCCAAGGTTCACACCATTCACAATAAGCTGCACTTTTACAATATAAAGCTTTCACCTTATGATCGCCCGTAAGGCGCTTCTCTTTTTTAAGCCGGTCGGGTTTGCCGGTTATTTAATGTTTAATGCTTATAAGAATGGATTGAGCAATTTGTTTCTGGAGTATTTTGAGTTTATCTGGGCCTCTCAGAGTGGTTGGGAAGTGAAGGTGAAGATCTGCGTTCCAGTACCGGCTAAAACCCTCCATGAGACATTTACCATGATCGGTAATGCTGAGAGAGAGGGCGCTGACCTCATTGAGATACGTCTTGATTATATGGGTTTGGATATACTGAAGGATATGAGCCGCTTGGAGGATATGGTTGAGCAATGCTCCGTCCCCCTAATAGCGACTAATAGGCATGCTGAACAGGGCGGCGAATGTAAGCTAAATGAGGCTCAGAGGCTGAAAACCCTAATTAGAGCCGCTGAAGCCGGCTTCACCTATGTGGATGTTGAGCTAACTACGCAAGGGGTAACTGAGGTTATTGACGCGGTTAAGGCATACGGTGCGAAGGCCATAGTCTCCTTCCACAATTTTGATTACACCCCCTCCTTTCAAGAGATGGAAAAGATCGCTGGAGCTCAGGTTAAAGCTGGGGCGGACGTATGCAAAATAGTTACTATGGCGAAGGATCTCGCTGACAGCATTAGATGCTTGCTCTTCACCCTTGAGATTAGTGAAAACTCTAACCTTGTTTGCTTTGCGATGGGAGAGAAAGGTTTACTCTCGAGGGTTCTTTCACCGCTTTTCGGCGCCTCATTTACCTATGCATCGCTTGGGGAAGGCTTGGAAACCGCTCCCGGACAAATATCCGTGAGGGAATTGAGGGAAATCTATAGGAGGCTGAATATTTATCCATGAATGTGTCCGGAAGAACCAAGGTTTACGCTCTGATAGGCTGTCCAGTTGAGCATTCCCTGAGCCCAACAATCCATAATGCCGCATTTCAACATTTAGGCCTAGACTACATTTATGTTGCATTTAACGTTCAAGCTGAGGGGCTTAGGGACGCTATTTTAGGAGTGAGAAGCCTTGGCATTTGCGGGTTAAATGTTACTATGCCGCATAAGATTAGCATAGTAAAGCATCTTGATGAGCTTGATGAAACCGTTAAGAGAATAGGCTCCGTAAACACGGTTCTCAATAGGGATGGAAAACTCATTGGCTATACCACAGATGGCATAGGGGCTCTAAATGCCCTAAGGCATGCGGGGATTGACCCCTCGAATAAGAAAATTGTTATTTTAGGAGCTGGCGGAGCGTCAAGATCGATTTCTTTCACACTTGCTGAGTGCGCACGTGAACTCGTGATACTTAACAGAACTCTAGAGAAGGCTGAGAGCCTCTTGGATGATATGCTGAGACTTTCAGGTGGGAAAGCGGATGTTAGGGCGAAGCAACTAAACGATGAAAACTTAAGGGTGGAGCTGGATAACGCTGACATCCTGATTAATGCAACATCAGTCGGCATGAAGCCCAACGATGCTAGTACGCTGGTTAAACGCGATCTTTTACATCGAAACCTCATAGTCTTTGATATAGTTTATGATCCCCCGGAGACGAGGCTTCTCAGGGATGCTAGGTCAGTGGGTGCCAGAACTGTTGACGGCTTATCCATGCTTGTACATCAGGGAGCTGCTTCCTTCGAGATATGGACAGGTATGAAGGCGCCAGTAGAGGTGATGATGGAGGCGGCTCTAAGAAAGATGAAAGAGGTTGAGAAAAACAGGTAGTTGTGACTCGAGGAGAAGGTAAGTTGGCTCTGATCGGGCGAGCTGTGGCTTACGGTGCAATAACTATTATTAACGCCATATCATGCGGTTTGGGAGCAGCATTAGGCATAAACTTGAAGACGGAGGCAACTGTTAAACTCATGGATGAACCGGGGAGAATTGAAGGGAAGATTCTCTCCGACCCCTCCGAAAGCACAATTTTAATCGAGAAAAGCGTTAGGAGAGTTTTAAAACAATTCAATCTTGAGAACCAGTATGGCGCGTACGTTGAAACCCGATCTAGCATTCCTATTGCACGCGGATTGAAAAGTAGTAGTGCAGCGGCGAACGCTATAACACTTGCCACATTATCAGCCTTAGGTGAGAAGGTTGACGATTTAACAGCCATTAGCATGGGTGTTGACGCCTCCATAGAGGCAGGTGTTACCGTGACAGGTGCATTCGATGATGCTTGTGCCTCATACTTCGGAAATGTTGTGATAACCGATAATTATAGGAGGAAGGTTCTGAGGAAGTTTCATCCTGAGGAGGACTACGCTGTTCTCGTTCACATTCCATCTAAGAAATCTTATACTTCAGAATCTAATGTTGACAGGATGAAGATAATAGCTGATGAGGTTAAAGCATTACATAGGATGGCTATGCTTGGAGATTACTGGCAGGCTATGACGCTCAATGGAATAATTTACTCAGCTGTTCTAGGATACGACGCTAACATTGCAATAGACGCGTTGGCTGAAGGCGCCATAGCCGCCGGATTATCTGGTAAAGGCCCAGCTGTAGCAGCCATTGTCCCGAGGGATAAAGCTAATGATGTGCGGGACTGCTGGAGAAAATATGGAGGGGAAGCAATTGAGGCGGCGATAAACCGGGAGAAAGCTCACATACTATAGTTCTACGTCTAGAATAGAAGAATATACATGTGTGGATGAAAATTGGTTGATTTAATCATTAAAGGAAAAACCAGTCTCCATGGGCACGTTAGAGCCCCGCCGTCAAAAGCGCATACCCACAGAGCCATCATAGCGTCAGCCCTCTCCGAGGGGCTTTCAGAAGTACGTAACGCTCTTATCTGCGATGACACGCTGGCAACAATTAATGCATGCCGCATGCTTGGGGCGGAAATAATTAGGGAAAACGATGGAACTTTTAAAATTTTAGGCGCCTCTAAGCCGAAGACTCCGGAGGATGTGATAGACTGCAGAGACTCAGGTTCAACAATAAGGTTTATTACGCCAATATGCGCGTTAGCCGATGGAATATCGGTTTTAACAGGTGGAGAAAGCCTCAGGAGGAGGCCTATGGCGCCCCTAATCAGCGCTTTGAGGCAGATCGGCGTTAAATGCTATTCGACACGAATGAATGGCTGCCCGCCCATAATCGTTTTCGGCGGGGGAATAAAGGGTGGAGAGGCAAATATTAGAGGAGACATCAGCTCACAGTTTATCTCAGGCTTGCTATTCGCCACACCAATGGCTGAAAAAAGCACGAAGATGGTTCTCTCAACCCCGCTGGAGTCCAAACCCTACGTGAACATAACATTAGAGACACTTAGGAAGCATGAGATAAAAATTGAAAGAGTCCCAAACGGCTTTCATGTACCATGCGGACAGAAATATAAGCCATACAACCACCATATTGAGGGAGATTATTCTTCAGCCGCATTTCTGCTGGTAGCAGCAGCCATAACCGACTCCCACATTAGAGTTAAGGGGCTTAGGAGGAGCTCTCTCCAAGGGGATCGTGTTATAGTTAGGATACTTGAGGAGGCAGGGGTTAAAATTAGTGTCGGTGGAAGCTTCGTTGAGATTAAGGGCACTGAGAAGCGGCTGAAACCCCTTAATATCGATATGAGGGACAACCCGGATTTGGTTCTCCCATGCGCCGTACTTGCGTGCGCAGCTAATGGGAAATCGGTGATCAGAGGCGTTAGGAGACTTAGGTTTAAGGAGTCGGATAGGGTTGAGGCCTTATCCAGCGAGCTCTCCAAGATGGGAGCTGAAATAAAATTCTCGGATGACTACATTATGATTCATGGTGGAATAGGACTCCATGAAGCCGAGATAAATCCTCATGGAGACCATAGGATAGCAATGGCGTGCGCAGTTGCAGCCTTGAGGGCCAGCGGTGAAACCATCATCCACGATGCTGAATGTATAAATAAATCTTACCCAAATTTTGTTAGGGATATACGTCTATTAGGAGCAGAGGTGCTTGAACGGTAACTCAATAGGAAAAGCGCTCGTTTTCACATGTTTCGGTGAGAGCCACGGTACATGTGTAGGCGCGGTAATAGATGGGTGCCCAGCTGGACTGCCACTTAAAGAGGGGGATATACAGGCCGAACTAGAAAAGAGGAGGCCTGGACTCACAAGGGTGAGCACTCAAAGAAGGGAAGCTGATAGGGTTGAGTTACTCTCCGGCGTCTACAGGGGTTACACAACCGGCGCGCCAATATGCATGATTGTTAGAAATAGGGATGTTGAATCTAAGCCATATGAGACTGTGATGGTTAAACCCAGGCCTGGACATGCAGATTATACGGCTAAAATTAAGTATGGTGGATACAATGATCCGCGTGGCGGAGGAAGATTCTCCGGGAGGATCACTGCGGCCTATGTTATGGTTGGCGCCATTGCGAAGAAGATTCTCAGCCTAATGGGGGTTGAGGTTCTAGCCCATGCGGTGCAGATTGGAAACATAAGGATTGAAGGCGAAGTCTCCCCTGAGGATATCCGCCGAAACGTTTACTCAAATCCCGTTCGCTGCGCCATTCCGGAAACAGCCGCTGAAATGGTGAAGGAGATTCTGAAGGCTTCTAGAGAAGGGGACAGCGTGGGTGGAATAGTTGAGGCAATCGCCTTAAATGTTCCAGTAGGCTTAGGTGAACCCATATTTGACTCCCTCGACTCAGAGATTGCGAAAATGCTCTTTAACATTCCAGCGGTTAAAGGCGTTGAGTTTGGAGCCGGCTTCCATATTGCGTCAATGAGGGGGTCAGAAGCCAATGACCAATACACCGTTAGAAACGGGAGAATAGTCACATTAACGAATAATTCCGGAGGGGTTCTAGGCGGAATCTCGAATGGCATGCCGATTAAGGTTAGGGTAGCATTTAAGCCGACACCCACAATCTCTAGGAGACAGAGAACAGTTAATCTTGAAACCATGAGGGAAGAATACATTGAATTCGCTGGGAGGCATGATCCATGCGTGGTTCCGAGGGCCGTTCCGGTTGTTGAATCGTGCCTAGCCTTCGTTCTAGCCGACCACGCTCTTAGATTCGGTAAAATTCCAAGGGTTCTAAGGGTCTAATTCCCCCCCATCTTTAAAGGAACAATTTAGGTTTTAAGGGTTATTCTAATCCTTTACATCTAAACCATAGATTAATTATTTCTTTAGTGGCGCCAAGTTCAGAGAGGAAGGCTATGAATCTTTTCCGCAGGCTTTTAGCGACCTCTACTTCTTCATTCAATAGGTTTATTTTTTGCTTTGGATCAGACTTGAGATTATATAGTTCAGTCGCTACTTTGCCGAGGGGTTTTAGTATTCTCGGCTCTCCGTCAACTATGAAGGTTAATTCAGCCTCTTCGATTTCTCTTTCACCGGATTCCGGCGCGAGTATAAGCGACCACTCCTCCGTTGTTATGGTCACTCTAAGCCCCGCCCTTGCTCCTCTTATTAATGAAGGTGTGGAGACCGCCAGATCTCTAATCTTAAACTTTTCACCTCTGGCTAGCGGAATGAGAGAACTGCCCTGAACCCCGAGTTCACCTAGATTTTTCATGCTAGCAAGCTCGAGGATTGTAGCTGTTATATCCGGCGTCTGGACTAGAGCGTCTATTTTCAACCCATTCTCTACGCCCAGTTTATCTGCAAACCTTATGAGGAGCGGTATATGCGTTATCTCCTCGTATAGAGGGGCTAGGCCATGACTTCTACCCATAATTATTGATTTACCTATAAGTCCATGCTCGCCAAGATAAAAGCCGTGGTCACTTGTAAATATGACTGTTGTATTTTCAAGCAACCCTAAATAATCTATTTTTTCGAGCAGAAACCCAATCCATCTGTCCACTAGGGTTGCTTCACCCGCATACATGGCTCTAACATGAAGCAGCTCATCAGTTGTGAGATAACTGCATGGACCATAGGCGGGATAAATAACTTCCTCACCCTCATACCCTGGGTCATATGAATCTATGTACCATCTCGGCGGATCCCAAGGTTCATGTGGGTCGAAGAAATCTATGTAAAGGAAAAATTTCTCCTGGCAGTTTTCTTCCAGCCAGCGTGAAGCCTCTAAAGCTGTTTTGGCAGGTATCCAATCTTCCTCACGTCTTCTATCATAGTTATTTCTGATATGCTGGAGGGTTGTTTCAACGTTTCTTAGCTTCTGCGGATTGCATGGAAGTTTAATGTTTAAGGGGCTTGTTTTATAGCGGTCATTTTCTTGACCTCTAATCCACATCCAGCCGCTGAAACCTCGGTCAAAGTTGTATCCATCCTTAAGTATGTGCGGGGTGTCCGCCACCATCATGGATATATAACCGGCCTTCTTGAGAATCATCGGAAGTGTAATCCAGTTCTTGGGTAATGGAGACCAGTCGTAGTGGGTGAAGGTGAATCTGCCCGTGAGGAGATCCGCCCTATTGGGCACTGTTGGAAAAGAAGCGTGGTAGGCTCTGGTGAACTCAACGGAATTCAAACGTAATCGTTCAAGGTTATTTAGCTTCGCTTTAACATTTTCCTTAATGTTGAAGTTTTCATGAAGCAGATCACGCCTGAATGTGTCAGAAACTATGACTATAATATTCCCTTTCATGATTATTTATGATAAGAGAATGTCATATAAAAAAATAATTTCGTTCCGGAGAGTGCTTCAGTTTTTTTCTGAGTAATAAAATAGTGATAGTATTAGAAAATGGTGATGTAAATTCTCAATGAGTAGTTATATGTAGTCCCCCTTTTTTAGATTCCTTTCAGGTTTCTCCGTAGGCATTCTAGGGCTTCTTTGATGCTTTGGAAGCCATATTTAATTTTCTCATGTTCCTTTCTTAGGGCGATTGCATCTCCCTTTACTTCCCCGGGTTTTCGCCTGCGTTTTATCACATCCAACATTAGATCGCAGAGATGTTTTATGTCGCTTTCACTAAACCCTCTCCTAGTCACATCCTGAAAGCCTATTCTTATGCCTGAGGGGTTTTCACGGTTGCTCTGGTCATCGTAGGGTAGAAGGTTTCTGTTCAAGATTATGTTAGCCTTCTCTAGATCTTCAGCAACCCTCTTGCCTCCGCCGTAATCGCGTACATCAACGGCTAGCTGATGGGACATTGTGAAGCCGTTTTTTTCGCCGAGAACCTTTAAGCCGTTCTCGTAGAGATATTGTCCGGCTGTCTGAGCGTTCTTAACTGTTTGTTTGGCTAGGTTTTCACCGAATATTTTGAGTTCAAGGGCGGTTATGCCGGTTGCTGGCAGTCTGCCAAGATGAGTGTTTGAGGTGCTTAATGGAAATATTGCGAACTGAATGTTTTTTATGGCTCTCTCCATGCGTTCATCATTTAAGTCTGCTAGAATTACGCCTCCCTGGGGGCCTGGAAATGTCTTGTGGGTTGAGGATGTAATGAAGTCTGCGCCCTCCCTAAGCGGATCCTGGAACATCCCTCCGGCTATGAGCCCGAGAACGTGGGCTGCGTCATAAACTATGTATGCGCCAACCTCTTCTGCTACATCCTTTAATTCCTCGATTGGATGAGGGAATAGGAATAGGCTTCCGCCGAATGTTACTATGCCCGGTTTGGCGGCCCTTATAATCTCAGCTGATTTATCTGGGTCTATGTTCATTCTCTCTACGTCATAGGCGTGATCTATGTTTTCTAGACCCAGAACTCTACCAGCCAATCCTGTGTAGTCGTGGGATATGTGTGCTCCGGCGCTTAATGGTGTAACGACCATTTTTCGACGTTTTGTTGCTAGCGACAGCCCCTTGAAGGTTGCGAGGTTTGCGTGGGTCCCTGAGACTAGGCGGACATCAGCCCAGCTGCATCTGAAGAGCATCTTCATTAAGTCGGTCACATGGTTTTCAATCGGTGTAATGTACTTCTGCCCCTGATAGTATCTTTTTTTCACATGTCCATCTAAGTCGTTTTCTCCCTCGGCGTATCTGCTCTCGAGATCCATTGTCAGCCTCAGCATCTCTCTGACAGCTGGAGATTTCAGTCCCTCGCTTGCTATGAGATTTATGCACTCTTCACCCCTGTATCTCTCATGTTTCTCACTTAGCTCAATGAGCTCGAGAGCTCTCCTGAAGAATTCTTCCATGCCTATCCACCTAAACAAGCCCATAAAAAAGGGTGAGGATGTATTTAATTTTAACGTTCCAGCACAAAGGTTCTTTTTGGTACAGGTCTCTCTTTAACCTCGTGAATCAGCATTTCCATTCTTCCGCCGACGCCTATAACTGGGAGCTCCTCAAAGACTCTTATGGCTCTTTCCAGCTTACTCGCCCTCTCAGCGAAGATGGTTGCTAACGCATCGCCCTTAGAAACTTTCTCCCCTATCTTCTTATGTAGCAGAACCCCTGCGCCCTTATCTTTCGGCGATCCGGCGAGTCTGGCAGCTTCCACAAGTGAAGCATTATCTATCCATAGAACGACGCCATCCTCTTTTGAGCGCACAGTAAACCTCTCGGAGCCCAAGGCTATATCATCAGGCTTAACGTTTGGATCACCACCTTGAGCCTCAATTATTTCGCGGAGCTTCTCCTCAGCCTTTCCCGACTTCAGAATCTCCAGGGCAATCTCGCCACCGTTGCCTTTGGCTTTTCCACTCATCTCAAGGAGTATACCAGCTATGTCGGTTGCCTTATCTATGAGATCGTACGCTCTGCCCATACCCATTATCGTCTTTAAGGCTTCTTGGGCTTCAAGCGCTGGGCCGACTGCGAAGCCAACTGGCTGTTCACCGTAGGTTACTGCGCATTGCACCCTGATTCCCAGTCTGTGTCCAAGCTCAATGAAGTCTTTAGCCAGCAGATCGGCTTCGCCAATAGTCTTTATTTTCGTTCCTCTACCTGTCGGTATATCAATTACCAGAAGATTTGCGCCGACAGCCTTCTTCTTACTCATGATGGAGGGTAAAAGCAGTGGGTCTATGGAAAGGGGATGCTCAACCCTAATGAAGATGTCGTCGGCTGGAGCTAGATCTAATGTTCCACCCCAAACTATGCAACCATTGGTTTTCTCAACAACCCTACGCATCTCCTCTATTCCTAGACCTACAGGCATTAGAACCTCAGCTCTATCAGCCGTTCCAGCCGCTGAAGTGATCGATCTGGAGGAGGACTTAGGAATTATTAGGCCAGCTGCCGCAATTATCGGAACCACTAGAAGGGTTGTCTTGTCCCCTGGAACCCCGCCTATGGAATGCTTGTCAACTATAAGCGGTTTCTTAAGATCAAGCCTGTTTCCGGTTTCAACCATGGCTAATGAGAGGCTTGTCGCCTCATCTAAGTCTAGGCCGAAGGCATGTAATGCTGTTACGAACGAAGCTATCTCAATTTCGCTTAGATTTCCGTTTACAGCGTCCTTAACTATTTCAAGCATCTCCTCGTAGGTTAATTTTCTACCATTAAGTTTGTTCCTTATGTGGTAGACTGAGAGAGGGAAGTGAGCTGCCTCAACCTCGATTTCCTCACCACCCCTCAAGCTTAGGTATTTCTTCACCTCATCGTATACGCCGATATAGCCTTCAGCAATGCTTCTTGCAGCCACGTTAACTATTGCTGTTAACTCTCTTCCACCGCTTAATATTCTAACTCTGCTTAAGCCTGAAACGCCTAGGTCCTCAGCGTCCTCACGGTTTAGGACAACTATGAATTTTCCACCAGCCTCTAAATCGAGAAGCTTAACCTTAAGTTTCATAACGTCCGCTCTCCAATTTCTCTCCGCCTTTTGCGCTCTAAAAAAGAGGGGTTAAACCTTAAAAACTTTAATAGTGCCTTCTCTTCTTCTTGATAGGAGGGTGATAGCGTTGAAGCTGATCTATGTGGTTATAGACGGAATGGGCGACCTGCCGATTAGGGAGCTTGGAGACAGAACGCCTCTAGAGTTCGCTGAGACACCGAACATGGATTTCTTGGCGAGCAAGGGGAAGCTTGGACTCATGTACACTGTTAAGAAGGGCGTTGCCCCGGAAAGTGACGTTGCAGTTATATCGATTCTAGGCTATGACCCCTACAAGTATCATGTTGGAAGGGGGCCGCTTGAGGCTTATGGCGCCGGCCTAAACATGGAAGACGGGGATTTAGCGTTGAGATGTAACTTTGCAACCTTAGGCAGAGATAGGCGGATCATCGATCGGAGAGCTGGAAGAGACTTGACCACGGGCGAAGCCTCAGAGCTCGCTGAAGCCGTTAACCGCCTAGTTAAGCTCGAGTCCTATCCAGCCGATTTCAGGTTTAAGAATACCATAGGTCATAGAGGAGCCTTGGTGATAAGGAGTAGAGCCGGCCCGCTCTCCGGTAAGATCTCAAATGTTGATCCGGCTTACGAGAGAGTTGCTGGCTTAGGCGTCGCCAAAACAGATGTCCAGATGATTCTTGGGAAGTGCGTTCCTCTCGATGACAGTGAATCAGCTAGGGTTTCAGCCATACTCGTAAACGAATTCGTCCAGAAAAGCCATGAAGTTTTGGAGAAGCATGAAGTTAATAGGAAACGTGCGGCTGAAGGCAAACTGAAGGCAAATGTCATTTTAACACGTGACGCAGGAGACAGGCTTCCCAAATTCTTCGACATAAACGAGAAGTACGGTGTTAGATTCGCATGTCTTGTTGACATGCCTGTTGAGAGGGGAATCGCAAAGTTAGCTGGCATGCATCCCATAGAGCTCCCGCCGCCATCCGGCGATCTACTACGTGACTGCCAAATTAGAGCCGAGAAGTTACTGGACGCACTGGATGAATTCGATTGCTTCTACATCCACATTAAGGGTCCTGATGAGCCTGGTCATGATGGGAACTTCATGCTTAAGGCTGAGAAAATAGCCTTAATTGACAAGCATTTTCTGGGAAGCGTGCTACCGAGAATAAACCTTGAGGAGACAATCATATGCATAACAGCTGATCATTCTACGCCATGCAAGCTTAAGGCGCACAGTGATGATCCGGTTCCACTGCTAATCTCCGGAGGAGGAGTAGAAGGCGATGGAATAGGAAAGTTCTCTGAGAAAGAATGTCGGAGGGGTAGTCTGGGGATTCTGGAGAGGGGAACAGCCCTCATGCCAATCCTAATAGAGACAATGAAGAAAAGTGTAAAATAGGGTTGCAAAGCGTTTATTAGCATCTGGATTAAAAGAATTTAATGGACGGTGGGTCTTAGGCGGGGGGCTAGGGGTCCCCTGAGAGGCAACGGCCTCGACCGTAAACCCTCTATAGGACGGGTCGAAAGCTGAAGTGAGGCGCGTAAGGCCGCTGACTCGGCCAGCCCTAACCCATGAGTGCCTGTCCCCTGGGGCTGGCGGTCACGGAGCACCCCTCGTAGGAGGGGTGTAACCGTGTTTGCCAGGCGAACCTGGCCAGACCCGGGAGGGGGCAACCTAAGCCTGGACGTTCAGCGCTCAGGGGGGCGCGGGCATGAGCGCTGGGCTGGTTTGCGTCGGCGGATTCTGCGCGTCGAGCTTCAGTGACCCACCGTCCGACTACCGCTAATTGTCAGGTTCACCTATCTTTTGCAGTAGTTGGCATGCTTGGCATATTTCAGTTACAGTTGGTTCTCCGCATATTCTACATTGGTTCAAGGTGATTTCAGACTGGCTGCCCCTAACAATTTCCCGCAGCCTCTCAGCCGACCTGTAGATTGTATATTTTATCCCAGGATGCTTCTCCTCAAGCCTATTTAGTGTGTTCCGCACATTGTTTCTTAGGGCTTCTCCAGCGTATGGGCACGGGTTCTCTTGGAATCTTATTTTCTTCAGGTATGCGTATAGGGTTATCTCCTTCTCTAAGACCTCGCATAGAGGCTTGACTCTAGGCACCAGGTTCAGTCTCCTATCCTTGAAAACTGGGCCTGTTCTAGCTATCCTCAGCGGGTCGCCGTGAATTATGTTAAGCATGAACGTCTGTATCTCATCGTCAAGATTATGCGCTGTAGCTATTTTGGTGGCGCCAGCCCTTCTCGCAGCTAGGTTTAGGGCCTTTCTTCTCAGGACTCCGCAGTAGGAGCAGGGGGTTAATCCGTCTCCCAGCCGACTTACCCGCTTAACAATCTCGTCTAGAGTATATCCGTAAAGCTCCTTGAATGAGATTATATACTGTTCTACGCCTGCTTTCTCACAGTTTTCGGCGGCTATCTCCACAGCTTCATCTCTATAGCCTTCAATTCCCTCATCCACTGTTATAGCGCATAATGAGGACTTTGGGAACTCTCTCTCGATCTTGGCTAATATGTGCAGTAGGCTGACACTGTCCTTTCCACCTGAAACCGCGACCGCTATCCTATCGTTAAACTCGAACATTTTATGTCTAGCTATAGCCGCTCTAACCTTATCTTCAATTGATTCAATAAAGCATTTGGCGCAAAGCCTCTCACCTGAGTAGGGTCTAGCGTAGAATGCTTCCCTAAACCCGCATATTGTGCATTTAATCATGCTCCAACTTTCCTTTGAATTAAAAATCTTTAGGGGGAGCCAAGATGAATATGCCTCTATTTTATAGACTTAGAGCCATGTTGGCAACCAACAAGAATATTGAGAGGAGATTGAAAAACTTTTTGACCGCATCCCCCTTCTCAGCGAACTTCTCAAGCAAACATTGGAGGAATCTGTCTCCGTCCAAGAGTGGAATTGGGAGCATATTGAAGAGCGCAATGTTGACGAGCACTAAGAATAGCCAATTTAGGGTTAGATATAACTGCACATCCCAGAAGAAGCCTAAACCAAGTCTACTCGGGTAGTAGAGTAGAAAAGGAGAGACTATTCCAATTATAGCCCTCTCCTTATTCTCTGGGCTTGATATGGTGGTTACGGTAATGTTTCCCTTACTCGTTGACACCGTAAGCCTTTCACCGGGCCTAACATTAGCCATGAAGGCAGCTAGATCCTGGTAGGTGCGTATGGGCGTGCCGTTAAGGGCGTATATTACATCCCACCTCTCAATCCCAGCTAGGTCAAGAGGGCCGCCCTCTAAAATATTAAGAACAACTATGCCTGATGGTGTTTGGACGAAAAAGCATAAAGTGAGGAGGAAAATTAGCATTCCACCTAAAACGTTTGAGGCTGAGCCTGCTGAGAAGATTTTGAGCTTAGATTCCCGCGGCATCCTCTCCAGCTCCCTCTCATCAAGCTCAACGAATCCTCCTGGGAAAATCGCTAATATCAGCACTCCAGCAGACTTTATGCTTGCGCCATCAACAAGGGCTAGAACACCGTGCGCAGCCTCATGAGTGAAAACAGCCACTATAACTGCTATTAGAAAGTATGGCAGCCAATATAGGCTCAATGTTAATCCAGGGATAACCGGCGTAATGGCTGCTCCCCGCCCGCTTTGAAGAAAGATCTCAACAAGATTTCCGGAGAGAAATATTAGGGAGAAAAGCGTCAGCCCGAAGCCTGAAAAAACACTTAGATAGGAGAAGATCTTCCATAGGGGAATCCATCTGTTTGAGTATTTGTATAGGATTCTCCTAAAGCCTTCAGATTCATATCTGATGAAGAATGGTTTAACATGCAGTCCGTATCTTTTTAGGGGGAGGATTTTACTCAGCAGGTAGGCTACCAGCCAGGAGATTAGAAAGAGCAGTGCAAACAGGTATTCCTCCCTCAAATTGGACCCGTCCTCTCAGCGGCTGAATCACACCTTCTCCATCAAGTATGGCAAATATGAAAAGTGGATAATATAAAGGTTGATTTTCTCAGTGATAAAAGGCATAAAAGCTTATTTCCATCCTCCATCCAAAAATATCCAGCAGATTCTCCCATTCGCTTCGCAGTTTACTGGGGCTAAAGAGGTTGGCTAAGAAACCTATAACCTATGCTGAGAGGGTTGAAGTATTCTATAGCGCTGAGCATTGGAGGTTCCTAGCGGATTTGAGGGCTAAGGCAATGGAGGTTATGGAACCTCTCGAGAGAGCGCATATTTTTTGTATTGTGCATGGAAGCATAGCTCGGGGGGATGTATCTTCTAAAAGCGACATCGATGTGTTTGTGCCGCAGCTCTACCCATCTTTCACAATTGAGAATGCTCTTAGAATGGCTGGGCTGCGGATCGGCAGACGAGTCTTGGTTCAGGCGACGCCAACCTATCTGATTAAGGGTTATATTGAGATTGATGAGCGGAGATGCGTATCATTCCCACTCTCAAAACTGAGAACTATTGAGCGGGATTTCTACAGGTTCGGTGGGGAGGCAACGCTTGACATGCTTAGAAAGAAGGCGAGAGTCCCAGGCGTGGATAAGAGGCTTATGCTAATCGAACCGACTGAGTGGGGACATGTCGAGAGCAGCATAATTGGGAGAGAGGATGAAGTTGCGAAGGTGCTTGGAATATCTGTTGAAACAGTGCTTGATAGGGTTCGCACGTTAATGCGCCGTGACAGAGTTGGGAGAACTGGGCTGTTTATTGAAAGAGAGCTCTCTCCGGAGGAGAGCTTCGAGGCTGTGCTTAAGAGAATTGCTGACGGAAACCCTGCTGTTCGAAGAAGACTGCGGGAGCTAGGCCCTTAAGATCTCTCGTAGATAAATTTTCATTGGGCCGATTTTACCGCCGTAGTTTCCGGCAGATATTCTAACTACGCCTGGAACTTTAACCGCAGCGTTTATGCCCTTAACCATGGCTTTCTTAACCTTATCTAAGCTAAGCCCGTTTATTGTAATCTCATAGATTGTGTTAACCTCCTTTGGAACCTTGCTGTCCGGTAGGATATTCCTTAACCTTGGGCAGAAGAGATGGTTTGTGGAGGCTGGAAGCTTGTACTTTAATGAGCCAATTTTGGAGCCGGAGCGGCATATACCACCTGGGAAGGGAAGTATAACATCTTTAACTTTTTTACGTATTGCCTCGACTGCTGCCTCAGCGGCCTTAAGCCCAGACTTCAAATCTTCCGCCATTATGAAGAAGTTTCCGCCTGCAACTCCCCTCTTGACTCCGAAGCTGCTCTCAACAATGAACTCACCCTCCATAACTGGTATGCGCCAGACCTTCCGGCCGTACATTTCATCGAGCTTCTGGAAGCCGTCTCCAAAGAATCTTAGGCTTCTTCCAACTTTGAGCTTCCTGATGGTTCCCTCTAGAGCGTTGAAGACCGCTGTTGTTGGACAGGTCATTACGCACTGACCTATTCGACCGACCATCTGCTTCTTCAGCTCCCTTCTTGTATGATGATAAATCTGTATAAGGGCGCCGATGCGGCCATCAGGGGTCTCACTTGCCGAAACCATTCTTTCAATTCCAGCCTCAGCTGGGGAGCCAACTATTGATGAGGCGAAGCCGGTTGCAACCTCAGCCGCAGTTGAAGCCCACTTCTCATTTTCAGCCGTTATTAGAACCCTTCCAACCCACATTCTGAACATTTCAGCAAAAGTGTCTTCGATCTCAACGCCATTATAGCGGAACATACTATCACTTCAGTGGTAAGCGATGTTCTTAATTAATTCTTCCTCCTTAAAAATTAAACTTTCCCTTCAACCTTAAGCTTCGTTGCTCGAATATCATGATTAAATACATCTTTACTACAATGCTTTTAAGGAGGGAAATCTTTTCCAGAAGAATGATAATGTTGTTACATGCGATGAAGAAGGCTAGGTGAATATGGAGTTCATTTTAATAACCGGGCGGACGATTGATCAGGGCTGCGGTAAGGAGCATGGTAAGGTTTCAGAGGAGTATCTGTTAAATGTCGCCGTCTGCGAGATGAGTTCGGAAGATATGAAGCGACTGAAGATAAGGGACGGGGATAATGTTAGGGTTACAACTGAGGCAGGGTCAGTTATTGTTAAAGCTAAGAAATCCCGGAGGATAATTACGCCTGGTGTAATATTCATTCCTTACGGTCCATGGGCGAATGCTATTTTAAATCCGGAAACTGAGGGAACTGGTATGCCATTGCTTAAGGGTTTGAAAGCTAGGGTTAAGCCGACGGATGAAGCTGTTTCAAGCCTTAGGGATTTACTTGCCGGGGCTTATGGGAGGAAGTAAAAATCGGAGGGAAAGATTATGCGCATCGTTTCAAGCGTTGTTTGCCCCGTTTGCGGATGCTGCTGCGACGATTTAGAAGTCATAGTTGATGGCGATCAGATAGTTGATGTTAGAAATGCATGTGCTCTAGGAGCAACCAAATTTCTGAATTATAATAGGCATAGAAGCCTGAAGCCCTTAATAAGGAGGAACGGTGAGCTTGTGGAGGTTTCGCTTGAGGAGGCCATAGAGCGGAGCGCGGAGCTGCTTGCGAATGCTTCGCATCCACTTCTTTACGGGTGGAGCTCAACGAGCTGCGAGGCTATAAAGGCTGGTTTGGAGCTTGCTGAGGAGATTGGTGGAGTAATAGATAACACTTCAACCATCTGCCATGGACCGTCAACCATAGCCATACAGGAGGTTGGTTTGCCAGCTTGCACATTAGGTCAGATACGTCATAGAGCCGACCTAATTATATATTGGGGCAGCAACCCATGGAGTGCTCATCCACGCCACATAGAACGTTACACAGCTCTAGCTGAAGGGAGATTCCAGAAGGGAATATGGAAGCGGTATCTATCGCGGCTGATTTTCGAGTCCGCCAGGAAGAAGCGATATAGGCTAGCGGATCTTGTTTTTAAGGAAGGAAGCGCGGCATTGTCAACCTTGATGGGAGCTAGGCAGGTTCTACCTCCGGCTGAAGAGAGAAGGATGATTGTTGTAGACGTTAAGAAAACCCGCTCAGCTGATTTGGCGGATCTATTCATTAGGGTTGAGCCGGGTGGGGACTATGAGGTTCTCCAAGCCTTGCGGGCGTTAATTCGAGATGAGGAGCTTGATGTTGAAGAGGTTGCCGGCGTACCGATTGAAACGCTTGAGAAACTCGCTGATCTAATGGTTAACTCAAGGTTTGGCGTGATATTCTTCGGCTTAGGCCTAACAATGTCTGTTGGCAGATCACGGAATGTTGAGGCTGCAATAAAGCTTGTCAGAGACCTAAACGGGTACACGAAGTTTCTGATAATGCCCATGAGGGGGCACTTTAATGTGACCGGCGCAGACACAGTCTTCACTTGGCAGACCGGCTATCCCTATGCGGTTGACTTCTCGCAGGGTTATCCAAGATACAATCCAGGCGAAACATCAGCGGTTGATGTTCTCTTGAGGGGTGATGTGGATGCAACGTTGGTTGTGGCGTCGGATCCAGTATCGAACTTCCCAAGGAGGTGTGTGGAAAACCTCGTTAAGAAACCGCTTATAGTGATTGATCCGCATCCGTCTCCAACAGCCCTAATGGCTGACGTTGTGATTCCCTCCGCTCTCGTCGGCATAGAAGCTGAGGGAACAACCTATCGCATGGATCATGTTCCATTGCCGCTGAAGAAGATTGTTGAGCCTCCGGAAGGCTGCCTTCCCGATGAAGATGTACTGCGGCTGATTCTGCATAGGGTTAGGGAAATCAAAAGGGGGACGACTGATTAGCTCAGCATTAAAAGGCGGTTTTGTTATTTTCCTTATTGATCCATTGCTGACGAAACGGTGGATAAAGGGGAATGTTTTAGGCATTCTCAAAATGTTATTATAACTGTTAGTGATAGTTTCTTATAGCGCTTCTAATAGGATGCTGAAGAAGGGGTTCTCATGACAGACATAGCTAATGTTTCGGATATACTCTCGGGAAAGCATGATGATGAAGAGGTAACGGTTAGAGGCTGGCTTCATAATAAACGCTCAAGCGGTGGGATACACTTCTTCATAGTTAGGGATGGAACAGGGATAATCCAGTGTACAATCAAGAAGGATAGAGTGTCTGAGGAAACTTTTGAGGCTGCGAAGAAGCTTACGCAGGAATCAGCGATTGAGCTAACCGGGGTTGTTAGAGTAGATAAGAGGGCTCCAGGAGGATATGAGATACGGGTGTTCAGCTTAAAGGTTATCCATCAGGCTGAGGAGCCCTTCCCAATAGCGAAGAAGTATCATGGACCTGACTTTCTGCTTGATAACAGGCATCTTTGGATTAGAAGTGAGAGAATACAGAGGGTTCTTCGGGTGAGATCTAGACTGCTTAAGGCGGCTCGAGAATGGCTTGATCAGAACGGCTTCACAGAGTTTCACGCACCAACGCTTATAACCGCTGCATGCGAAGGCGGTGCAACACTCTTCAAAGTTAAATATTTCGATAGGGAAGCCTACTTAACCCAAAGCTGGCAGCTCTACGCTGAGGCTGCAATAGCAAGCCTCGGAAAAATCTATACGATTGCGCCTTCATTCAGGGCTGAAAAGTCTAGAACCAGACGTCACCTAACGGAGTTCTGGCATCTGGAGGTTGAGATCCCATGGTGCGATCTGGGAGGCATAATGGGAATTGAGGAGGATCTGCTGACCCATATTCTGCACGCTTTAGCCGAAGGGTCGGCTAGAGATCTGGAGACATTGGGTCGGTTGCCTAAAGACCTTCTAAAGATTGAGCCGCCCTTCCCGAAGGTTACGTATGATGAAGTTGTTGAAATACTCAATGAGGATGGGATAAACTTTGAGTGGGGAGATGATCTCGGCTGGGTTGAGGAGAAGCATCTGACCCTGAAGTTTGAGAAGCCTTTCTTTGTAACCCATTATCCTAAATCGGCTAAAGCGTTCTATCATAAGCCTGATCCGAAAAGGCGTGAAGTGACTCTGTCGGCAGATCTTCTTGCTCCGGAGGGATATGGGGAGATAACCGGTGGAGGGGAGCGGATAAGCGACCTAAATGAACTGCTGGATAGAATTCAGGAGAACAATTTGAATCCTGAAGACTACAAGTGGTACATAGACTTAAGGCGATATGGGTCAGTGCCCCACGCAGGTTTTGGGCTTGGGGTTGAAAGAACAGTGGCGTGGATATGCAAATTGGATCACATAAGGGATGCTGTAGCCTTTCCAAGGCTGATAAATAGGGTATACCCATGAGTACTCTTATGCGGTTAGAAGCGCCACGCTTGAAGAATCCCTTGCGTCTCTTGATTGTTTAAGGGACTCTATGCGCGATTGCCCCTTTTTGAAGCCTTTGTGAAATATGTCTTCTCCTTAAGTAGGCGGCTACTAATGAGGCGGCTGCCAAAAGTAACAGCGGGATGAGAAATGATGGATACTCAGGTATTACGAAGTCTTCCAGCGTTAGAGTTATCTGCTGGTTTCCCATCATGCTTACGGTTGTCCCATTAGAGTGCGAGTTATATGTGGCCTCAATATTGTAATCTCCAACTGAGAAGCTCCCTGAAGCATTCAGCATTTTTTCCATTAGCGTCAGCCTTGCCCATCCATTCGCATCTGTAGCTTCTGACTTGGTCATAGTCCCGTTTAGGTAGAAGGCGGCTACATGGGCTGAAGGCACATTCTGGCCGATGGAGTCAACAACATGGACATCTAAGTACCATGCGACTAAAATTTTCGCCTGATCTCCGATTCGGGGTTCTCCAATGTAGGTTGAGTTCACCAACGATAAAATGGAAGTACCCCTTATATTTAAAAGTGAGTGGGTGAAGGCTGAATCAACGGCATGTATGAATGAAGAATGAGGAGAGAAGAGAGTTCCTAACGTTGAGTTGCAGATTGATATGTTTGATGTTCCATATATGTAGGGATTCCAGTAGGTAACTGATGTCTCAGTTAGGGTTATGTTCGGTGCGTAACCCCCTGACAAAATTTCGACGGAGCAGTTAGTTAGGAAATTCCAGTAGCCGACAAATCCTGGCTTAAGATTAAGGATCTCGTACTCCACTAAACTTGATCCAGGAATAAAAATAATAATCTGCGATTCATCTGCCCAAACCTCAGCCGAATGGTAGATTTCCAAAAGGTGAATTGTGGAGTTATATATTTTAACGATGGCTTGATCGCCTATCCACTCCCAATTCACGGTGGAATTTGAAATTGATACATCGGAATAGTCCTCTGCAACGATTAGAATTGTAATTATGGAATTACTGATTGTGACCGTGCTATTATCGCGGGCCATTATTGACATTCCAAGATTGGATGTTATTGTGGAGTTGTAAACGTTGAGCTGCGGCTTCCCGCTTGCCGAGTTTTCGAGAGTGATGCTATGCTGGTGGTAATAGTTTTGGGTGAAGTTTAGAAAGGCATTTCGCAATGTTAGCGTCGCGTTCCCCTCTATTATAATGCTTCCGTTAATATCAAATCTTCCTTCGATCAAAGCTACATCGTTTCCGGTGAGAATTAAATCTCCCTGGTAGATTGGAGCGTGCGCTATCTGCTGCATCACCACTCTTATCATATGGTCCCGATCGGCATCTTGATTCCAAGAGCCTGGCTCTCCGAAATATGAGCGACCGTCTATTGGGGGAGACTTATCTACACCTATCGAAGGCCGATAGTCTGTTTCATATTCTATGGTAATGTAAAAGTCTCCCATCACGTGTATGTTAAGTCCACTTAAGTCAACATCGAACCAGCCCTTGCCTGTAGGCGTAGCCTCCAGAGGGGGAGTTAGCTCAGTGATTCCGTCACTATCGTAAATGTGCACCTTAAAACTGGTCGAATCGGACAGAATGTAATATCTAGCTCTCAAAAGCTTTGCTTCAGACCATCCATGAGGGAGAGAAAATTTAACCGCTAAATGTTTACCTACGCTATAGCTACCTCCTTCTTCATATGCGCCGTCATCGTAGATTATTTCCTGAGTAAGCTGCGCTTCAACATTCGGCATCCAGATAATTACTACCGAAGCCAAGATTAAGATGAACGTTAACAAAACCACAGAGTTGCTTCTCATCCATTTCTCTTCCGGAAAATTTTCAAAAAAGATTACCTTTCCTAGAATTTATGTTTTTCTCACGTTAGGATGTCAGTGTACTTAAAAAATGTTATTAGCAGCTGGTAATTAAATTAATTCTCTGTAAAGGGTTGTGAGAGGTAAAGTATGGAAATCATATCGTTTAGGGAGCTAGTTACGAGGGATTACGGGGTTAACTCCTTATTAACCTTCTATAGGGAGTTTGCTCCGGGAAAGTTTTGGGAGTGGAAGGAAGATCCCCGAGTGAAGGATGGGCCCGTCGGCTTCTGCATGCTTGACGGGAGGAAGGTGGTTGGCTTCGTAGGTGTCCTAGATATGCCGACGAGAAACCTTAAGGGAGAGGTGGAGCATGTTGGGGGAATTTATGGGGTCTACACCCTCCCAAGCTATGCCAAAAGAGGAATCGCCACGGCTCTAATGAAAGAAGGCTGAAAAGCTGATTGGCGAAGAATGAAGAGTTAGCTTCCTAGGATTTATCTCAAGAATTCGATTAAGTCCCGCTTTATCTCCATTTTCTGTAGAGGAGAATTGCGGCAACTACGCCAATGCTGATGACTAGTAATATCAGTTGGGAGTACTCTTTCCTCCATATGGCTCTTATTTTTCTAGGGCCGTTAACATAAACTTCAACTGTTCTTTCATCCACTATCTTATCCTTAGGCTTAAGCCCCTCAAAATGATCGAAAACATTTGAGATCAGGAAACCCGCTCTTGTCCTGCTCAATTTTATGGTGGCATACGTGCCCTCATAATACCATCCTGACCCCGAGATGCTTCCAAATTCAGTCTTAGCGGAGACATAGTACATATTTGTTTTTGGAATTAAAGCATTCAAAAGATTCTCCCTCCAACTTTCCTCCGCTGGATCGTAGGCTCCGAAGCCGGAGCAGAACTCCCAGTAGCACCAAGCAATATTTCTTTTTTCAGCTTCCCTAGCCACAAAATATGTCCATCTGACCCTGGAGTTCATGTCCGCTTTACTGTAGGCTCCAAACTCTCCGAGAAATAGAGAAACGTTGCCGTGCTCAAGAGCCCATTGGACAGCTATCTCAAGCTCATCCCTAATCTGCTTCTGCTCCTCCTCAGTTCCCAACCATTCTCTACCCACTGGTGGAGATGGACTAACCCACTCGGCTCCCTGATGGGTGAACTCAAATGGGGTGTAGAAATGGAAAGTTACTATTATGTTCTCATCGTCCTCTGGGAATGCGAGATCCTTCAGTCTATGAACATTATTCCAGTCAGCTGGACCAACTATTATCTTCCTTGTGGGGTTGGTTTCCCTAATAATGCTGATCGCCTCCGCGAGGAAATCATTCCACAAATCGCTTGTTAATGCTTCATGCGGCTCATTAAGTAATTCAAAATACAGGTTTTCAGGATAATCCCTATAATGCTCTGATATCTGTCTCCACATGGCCATGAACCGATCCCTATGCCCTACTGGATCCCGCATTATCTCTTCATAATGGTGAATGTTTATTATGGTAGTTAGGTTTTGTTTTAAAGCCTCGTTCACAATGTGATCGACCCTACTAAAGAATTCTTCATCAATCTTGTACGGCTGATTTTGATCCGCATGAGCCGACCATCTTATCGGAATCCTAACAGTGTCGAAGCCAGCCTCCCTTATTATACTGAAATACTCGTCTTTTATGTAGACGCCCCACATCCCCTCCTCAGGGGCATCCAGAGCATTTCCAATATTTATTCCCCTACGCATACTTATCTCCGGTTGTTCCCCCTCATTTTGTATGGAAGGAGCCGCGTGGCAGTCTAATTTTAGTGGCGAAAGAGAGGAGGTTATTAAAATTGAAATCAGCGGTAGAACGGTATATAAAAGCTTATTTTCAAATATGCATCTAACCCGCCTATTTCGGTTAGGAGATTTAAGACGGCGGGTTCCTTCAATCCTCATGGCTTTCTGTTCCCCGCATGAGACTATAGTATGAAACACTACTTTAGAAATCTGGAGATCTTCACGTTTTTCTTTAGCTCTCTTCTTCCGCATGATTAAGGTATGGTGCTTTCCTTCGTACATTACACTAACCCAAACAACATAAGGCACTGATGCTTCTCTTTATCCCAGTATTCGCATCCGTCACGTATACAGTATTCATATTTATCTAGACCGCATATTGTTCCAACCGAAGTGACCTCAACGATCTCCCCTCTATCAAGTAATTCCTTAAATGAAGGCTTTTGAGAAGCCATCTGCACCCTCTCCATTCATTATGAATAAACTCTTAAAATTTATTATTTGTGTATTATTCTCATCATCCTACCAGCTCATATTTTCTCTTATTATTATCGAAAAGCCAGTGGAAGAATCCCAAAAGAGATATGAGAATGAAATATGCTCGGTTAACTACCCCAGATCATGGTAGACCAATCGATGACAGCAGACTTTCTATGTCACGCAATGCTCCTCCAGCCCTCAACCTTTCCCCCTCTAGGCAGGACCTGAAGATTTCCTCGTCGAAACTTATTATGCCATCGATTCCAAGATGCGTTTCCTTAGCTTTTTCCCTGATTACATTCAATATGGAAGGTGTGGCCTTATTCAGCACAGTCCAGAAATTCTTATGGAGCGGTTTAAATGTTTCCTTTAGGGTTTTTGCCAGGGTTAAAGATTCGGCTGTGGGATCTATGATGGCTAAAATTGCGTCTGTTCCCTCCTCAACGCCTCGCCCAACATGCTCGACTCCAGCATCAGTATCGACGAGTACTGCCTCATCTTTTTGTAGAATCAGATTCTTAAGAAGAATTTTTGTTAGATAATTTAGTGGGCAAGCGCATCCCTCACCGTAATTCCTAACTTTACCTATGATCATCAGTTTGATTCCTTCAGGAGAGGTGGAAACGTATTCCCCCGGTAAACCGCTTAGCACTATGCCCTCACCCGCCTTGGCTAATGCATTTACAATGTTCACTTCACCCCTCTTGAATATGCTCTTTCTCCCACCGAGATACTCAACAAGAGGCCTAGGGGGGTTTCACGCCGAGAATCCTAGGTAGCAAAGTGTTAGATTCATCTGAATCAATCAGGTACACCCTATATTTCCTGGAGAGTGCCCTCGCCATTAGAACGGAGATCGCCGACTTACCTGAGCCCCCCGCAGATCATAATCTTCAAGTTTTTATTCCTCCTTCTTCCTTAGGAGGACAATCGAGTTTAATGCGTCAATTTCAACTATGTCAACATTATTCAAAGTTTTCTCCTCAAAATCAACATTTCTAATTCTTATTTTTCCATCTTTCTTGAGGATTAAGGCTACGTCTTCGGCGATAAACCTGCGGGCTGCTTCTTCCCCTTCCAAATAAACTTTAAGGAGACACATTTGAAAACTTCCATACCTTTAGTGTGGATCCTACAATTTAAGTTTTCAGCATCAACTGGCTATCCCAAAGTTTTTCAGTCAATTTTAAATTTGATCTCTCTTTTAGTGTGTAATGTTGTATGGATGGAGGCGGATTTGAAAAGTATTAAAGTCGGCGTAATAGGGTGCGGCGCCGTTTTCGAGCGCATTCACCTTCCAGCCGCTGAGGCAGTTCCGAACATAGAGATCAAAGCTTTAGCTGACGTAAATGAGGAACGCATGAAGTTGCTCACGGAAAAGTTTGGTTTAAAGGATGCCTCCACTTATACCGACTACCATCAGCTTCTGAAGAAAGCTGATGTTGATGCAGTTTGGATCCTAACCCCTCCGAGGCTTCATGCTTCCATGATTGCTGATGCTCTAAGGAGTGGAAGGCATGTTTTATGTGAGAAACCAATTGCCACATGCATGGAGGACATTGAAATCATCCGCGGGGTTCTGAAAAGAAATGTAGGGGATAAACGCTTGGTTCTAATGCCTGCCCATAACTTCATCTTCACACCATGTTTTGAAAAGGCTGCTGAATACG
>CAZGXE010000004.1:0-24786 GCA_964529605.1 uncultured Candidatus Bathyarchaeia archaeon
TTACGCTACCCTCTTAAATGTTGTTGAAACAATGTGCGATATCCCGTTCCGCTGGTAAACACCATAGATCCTATCGGCCTTGCTGATCATCTCAGGCTTCAGGGTTATAACTATAAATTGCAGCTGCGACTTGGTTGCTTCCCCAGCCAATAGTTCACCCAGTCTCTCAACATGAAATGCATCTAAATGCGCATCTATCTCGTCAAATAAGTAGAATGAGGCTGGAGAGAACTCTTGGAGAGCGAATAGGAAGGCAACGGCTGAAACAGATCTTTCACCGCTACTCGCACCGCTGACCAATATGGAAGGTTTACTTGGGAATTGAACTATCATATCGACCCCTCCGGCAAAGGGGTTCTCCGGGTTCTCGAGCTTTAGAGACGCTGATCCGCCGCCTGTCAGCCTGTAGAAGTAGCTGTTTATCCTCTCATTTATTTTATTGAATGCATCCATGAATATCTTACGTTTCTTCTTTTCAATCTCCTCAATGAATTTTAGAATCGCCATTTTTTCTCTTTCAAGCTCATTCAGTCTAATCGAGAGCTTCTTATATCTTGAGACCTGCTCCGCATACTGTGATTCAGCTAATTGGTTGACGGCGCCTATACGGTTAATTTCCTTCCTCATCAGTTTAAGATGGGAGTCAATATCTTCCTCCTTAAGCATGTCCCGCGGAATCCTGAGAGGCTTCTCGTAGCCCAGCATCTTCAACCGCTCCCTACGCTGGTTCATCTGAAGGTTCATTGTTTGCATTTTAAGCTTCAGTTCATTAAGCTTTCTCACACTATTCTCATACTCCCTATCTAGCTTTGTAAGCTCATTCTCTAGGGTATCTATCCGCAATCTGTATTCTTTAGCCTCTTCCTTAGCGCTCACAATCTCCTTAGAGATCTCTTCTTTCGCTTCTTCAAGTTCCCTAATTTTTTTATGAGTTTCTTCTCTCTCTTTAAGCGACTCTTCAATCTCTCTCTCAAGAGTTGAAATCTGTCTTGAAACATCATCTATTTGCGCCGTTAGGTTCCCTAGGTTTCTTCCTAAAACCTCTTCTATCTTCGACCTTAAGGTTGAGATTTCAGCTTCTATGTCATTATACTTCTGTTTCAGACGGATTATTTCCTGAGCAGCCGCTTCGCGTTGCATATCAGTATCATGAATCTTCAGCAAGTTTATTTCCTTCCTTACACGTTCAAGCTCTTCCCCCAGCGTCTTTTCCTCATCATTTATCTCATTAAGCCTAGTCTCCAAGGATGCTGCTTGCATCTTATCCTTCTTCATCCGGCTTGAAAGTTTCTCTATGTTACCTTCAGCTTGCTTAATGTTTGCTTCAGCCTGAGCAATGCTCTTCCTAACCCGTTCAATTTCACCCTTAAGAGTGGCGAGAGACTCGGAGAGTTCGACCATGCCACTTTGAGTTCTAGATATCTCCTCCTCAATTTCCGCAATTATGTTCTCCCTATTCTCCAGGTGCTTCCTTAATGCCTTAACGGCTCGGTCTAGGCTTTTTAGGGCCTTATCGCTCGGTATGAAAGATGATAGGTCAACCGGGGTCCTGTAGAATCCGCTCTCAACTCCTCCACCAGCCTCATATAGATCCCCGTTCAACGTGACTACTCGGAAGCCGTCCTTCGAGGCTTTTAAAGCCGCCTCATCATTTAAGGCTAATAATGTGTCGCCCAAAACAAAGTTTACAGCCGGCTTATACCGTTCTTCATATTTAACGATAGATGAAACTCTCTCGCCGAGTCCCTCAATATTGAGTGCTTTAACCGCACTGTTATGCTTCGCCCTCAACCCGTTTAACGGTATTATCTTCACTCTTCCAAGCTTCATCCGTTTTAATGTTTCTACACAGGTGAAGGCTGTGTTCAAGTCTTCTACAACAAGAGCATCTAGCCAGCCTGAGGCTGCGGCTTCAACAGCCTTCTCGTAACCCCTCTTTATCTCTATCAGGTTTTTGAGTCTACCATGTATGCCGCTTATAATTCCTAGGGCGGCTAGCTCCTCAATGTTTCTCAGCGCAATCTCCTCTGACCTAACCTTTTTAACAAGTTCCTTCTGTGCTTCAAACTCTATGAGCGCTGCCCCCGCGGAATCAGCTATTTTTTCAGCTTCCTTAATTTCCCTTTCTAGGATGGCTCTCCGCTTTCTCCGCTTCTCTAATGTCGCTTGGAGATTCTTTAGTTGCTCCGCCTGCCCGCTCGCTATCTCCCCCAATCTAAGCTGAAGTTCTTGAAGTTTCTTATAGGAGGATTTTAAAGAGTTTCTCTTCGCTTTCAGATCCTCCAGCCTTTGTGAGTACACGTTCAGTTCGGACTGAATTTTAGCATGCTCCCCCTCGAGAGCCACCCTCTCTCTGTGGAGTTCATTCAGCCGCTCTTCTAAACCGCTAACTTTTTCCGCTTTTTCCCTGAATACCGCTCTTACCTTAGCCGCCTCGCTTGATATGGAATCATAAAAGACTTGCTTCTCATTAATCTCATTCTCTAGCTGCTTTAGGGTGGCGGTTAGCTGTTCAATCCTCTCCTCAGCTCCCCTAATTTCCCCCTTCACTGACTCAGATTGCTGTTGAATTTCTTCCCTAAGCGCCCGCAGCCTCTTAATGTTGGCTTTTCCATTACTCACTTTAACCGTAAGATCGCTTAGTCTAGATCTTAGACTTCCGATGCTTATCTGAATCTCTGTTATGCGATTCCGCTTCTTTTCAGATTCATCAAAGCCAAGCCTTTGCAATTCATTTTCTATCTCCCGGCGTTCCCGCCGGAGTTTCTCTCTGTTCTCTAATAACCGTCTGTTCTTCTCTTCTAGATCAGCGATTTCCCGTGAGAGAGCGTATATTTCAGCCTCAAGAGCTCCTATTTCCCGAGAAATTTTTATTGCCTCTAAATAGTTCATCTCCCTTGTAAGGAGGTTGTAGCGTAACAAATTGTTTCGCTCCCTCTCCAAATCCTCAACTCTCTTCTGAACCTCGCTTATCCGCCCTAGAGCCGTTTTTATGGATATATCCGCCTCCCTAAGTTTTGCCTCCGCCTCAGATTTCTCCGCGTCATATTGGGCTATCCCAAGCATATCCTCAATTATCTTCCTCCGCTCTAACGTTGAGATCTCAGCCATACGGGTGAGTGTGCCCTGCGGAACAATGTTATGCCCATAGGGGCTTATGCCCGCGATGGAGAGAACCTCAAGTAGGTGCCCCCGTGGAACCCTCCTCCCATTTATCCTATAAACGCTTTCACCGTTCTGGTTGAGTTCACGTGATATGGTAACAGTCGCAGTCTCAATTGGTATACGTCCATCAGAATTATCTAATTGGATGACAACCTTAGCCTTATTCTTCCTTACATTCGCCCCTTCCCCACCATTAAATATGAGCCGCGAGAAATTTTCAGCTCTAAGCCTTCTAGCGCTCAATTCGCCTAAACAGAACAGAACGGCATCCATTATGTTAGTTTTGCCGCTGCCATTTGGGCCAGTTATTACAGTAAAGCCTCTGTCAAACGTCAAAGTCGTTTTAAGGCCGAAAGTTTTGAAACCATTTATTTCTATACGCCTAATGTACGGCATTGCTAGAGCTTCTCCCACATCCGAAATTTGCCCTTTACTTCACCTCACCCTTCAATTTTTTGGGTTCAGATTATGATGCTGAGCATTAATTGTCCCTTTTCCTGCTGAAGATTTCAGCTATTCTTCTAACAAAAATCTTTATTTCATCATCCCTACCATACACAAGAGCATACCCATCCTCTTCAGCCCTGCATTTCAAATTACACTCGCCCGCAATCTTCCTAATAACCTCAATTGGAGCCTCATCAGTAGCTTGAATTCTAATCCACCGCTCTTCTCTTGGTAGATCCGGATGAAACCTCATTTGAGTTTTTGCCTCCGCCGGCTTCCCCTCCTCCTCACAGAACCTCTCCAGTAAGCTATCCGCATATTTTTTCCCTAACTTCCTCTCTGCAACCGAAAAAACATAAGCCTCAACATTCCCCAAGTACTCTTCTAAGCGAGATACGTTCTCCGGGTGTTCTCTATCAATCTTAAGGATCTCGAGAATTGTTTTCGCAGAACGCAAATCGTTAATCACGTGAAATGGAACAACCTCACCTTTCCTGCGGAGGTCCGTAATGACGTTGGCCAGTTTCTCCCAACGGGCTTCCCAATCCATTATGAACGCCCCGCAGATCAAATAAATCCCAATCCTACCATAAATCTATTTGTGGAAGAGATAATTACTTCTCTAATTTCCAGAGTGATTAATGAGCGTAAATTAGAAATCAATAACATAATATCACTCCCTCACTTAACAATAGGTTTACTTCAATGCATAAATATTCATTTCTAATATGCCAATCTACATGTGCATAAAAACGTATCCTTGGTTTTTTTCTTTCGGGGGTCCAGCTAAATTAACCCAGCCTTCAGATAGTCGCCTGCCCAATTCATAAATTACTCCAGTTTCTCCTCCATTCCAAAATGAGGGAACCCATTAATCTCTAAAGATAAGGAGAACTAGTACTGTATGCTATATCGGCGAGTAAGAATCCTAGCAAGATGTTCAAAAGAAACGGTGACTGTTCAAATTGGCTGTTCACGTCATCGCAGACTTCCTAGGAGTGAATCCTGGGAAGATAGCGAAGGTAGAGGAAATACGCGTTATTTTGGATAGGGTGATCTCTAAATCCGGGCTTCATGTTGTCTCCTCAATTTTTCATCAGTTTAAGCCCCAGGTGTTTCTGCCGCATATATCTTAAGCGAATCCCACATGAGCGTTCACACATGGCCAGAACACGGTTATGTCGCTCTAGATATTTTCACCTGCGGCTCTGATGAGTGTGCGCTTAAGGCCTTCGATCTCTTGGTTGAGGAGCTAAAACCTAAAATCGTAAAGAAGAAGGTGCTGAGAAGGGAGTTTTATGAAGAAGGTGGAAACGCAAATACTCAAGTGTCTTCTAGAAGAATCTAAAAAGAGTTTCTGGGAGATGCTTGACGAAAACCAGCATACTGTAAAAGATTTCGCGGCTGCATTGAATGATCTTTTCAGAAACGGCCTTATAGATGTGGAGAAGGATGGCATCCACTTAACCGAGAGGGGTCTAAAATATGTAAACAAAGATATTACGGGATTCAAGAGTAAAGTCTGCGATAAATGCGAAGGTAAAAAAATACTCTTCAACGGAAGATTCAAGGAGCTTATGAAAGAGTTTGCTCAAATCGTTAAGGATAGGCCTCTGCCGCGTGTGGGCTTCTTCTAGGGATATATGCGGGAGCAGGATGTGATCTCTAGAGTGGCGTTAATGCATCACTATAATGACTTGGCGGATAAATCCTTCCTATTAGTTGGTGATGACGATCTGCTGAGCATAGCTCTCGCTCTAACAGGATTGCCCTTAAGGATCACCGTGCTAGATATTGATGAAAGGCTTGGTGAGTACATAGGTAAAGTAAGCAAAGAATACAAGCTGGAAATAGAGTACCGAAGATACGATGTTTCAAATCCGCTGCCAAAGGATCTGGTGGGCGAATTCGATGTCTTCTCATCTGAGCCGCTTGAAACCGTAAGTGGGCTCAAGGCTTTCCTCTCCAGAGGCATCGCCTGTCTAAAAGAAAACGGCATTGGATACGTCGGTCTCTCAACGGCTGAAGCCTCCCGTAAAAAGTGGATGATTGTTGAAAAAATGCTTCTGCAGATGAATTGTATGATAACCGACGTGATTAAAGACTTTTCAAAATATGGAACCCTATACGAAACCGTAAACTACGAAATGTTCACTACAAGGCTGGAGTTTCCAGTCGGGAAAAATCCGGGAATTCCCTGGTATAAATCCTCTCTATTCAGATTTGAGGTTATGGGGAAACCCAATCCTCTAGTTAAGCCTGATGAGCGTCTATCTATCGAATACATTGACTGGGAAGAAGATTTAACTAACCCCTTCCTCTACAAGAAACAAAAGGAATATAAAAATAAAAGTAAACTTAAAATAATTGAATGAATTGATTTTAATCAACTAAAAGATCGATTGCATGAAACTGGAGGATGAAGAATGAGCAAGCCAGAAAAACCCCACTTGAACATAGTTGTAATAGGGCATGTAGACCATGGGAAATCAACAACAATGGGTCACTTCCTATATCTAGCTGGCTCAATAGATGACCGAATTATCAAGGCATACGAAGAAGAAGCTAAGAAGCTAGGCAAGGAGAGCTTCAAATACGCTTGGGTTCTTGACAGTCTTAAAGAAGAGCGTGAGAGGGGTCTAACAATAGACCTTCGATACCTTAAGTTTGAAACGCCGAGATATTTCTTCACGATTATAGATGCTCCCGGACACAGAGACTTCGTGAAAAACATGATAACTGGAGCCAGCCAAGCGGACGCAGCTATACTCTTTGTTTCAGCTAAGAAGGGCGAATTTGAGGCGGGTATTGGCCCCGGAGGTCAGACTAGAGAGCACGCTTTCTTAGCATTTACGCTTGGAGTTAAGCAAATGATTGTCTGCGTCAATAAAATGGATGACCCAACGGTCAACTGGAGTGAGGAGCGCTATAACGAGATTAAAAATGAAGTAAGCCGTATGTTAAGGATGGTCGGCTACAATGTTTCTAAGATACCGTTTATCCCAACATCCGGATGGACAGGTGATAACCTAGTTAAGTCGAGTGAAAAAATGAAATGGTATAAGGGTCCAACCCTATATGAGGCATTAGATAGCTTTGAGCTGCCGCCTAAACCAATCGACAAGCCGCTGCGTCTACCAATACAAGACGTATATTCAATAACTGGCGTCGGAACGGTGCCGGTTGGGCGAGTTGAAACAGGTGTGCTAAAAGAGGGCGATAAAGTCGTATTTATGCCCTCTGGGAAAACGGGCGAAGTTAAGTCTATTGAGACTCATCACACAAGGATACAGAGGGCTGAACCAGGCGACAACATAGGCTTCAATGTTAGGGGCATATCGAAGAAGGAAATAAGGAGAGGTGACGTTGTAGGACCAGTAGATAACCCGCCGACAGTAGCTAGGGAGTTCATAGGGCAAATAATAGTCATTTATCACCCAACAGCGATAGCTGCCGGATACACACCTGTTCTTCACGTCCACACAGCTCAAGTTGCATGTCGATTTGCTGAGCTCTTAAAGAAGATTGATCCAAGAACAGGTCAGACGGTGGAGGAGAATCCCGATTTCCTCAAGACTGGTGACAGCGCCCTCGTTAGATTCGAACCAGTAAGGCCGGTATGCCTAGAAGCCTACATAGACTTCCCAGAGCTAGGAAGATTCGCTATACGTGACATGGGCACAACTGTGGCTGCTGGCATAGTGAAGGAAATAACGAAGAAGGCTTAAACACGGAGATTAATTAAAGGATTATTTCGCAACCTTCCGACCCCCCATTTTTTAATCAAAACTTAAGTTTAAAAGGAGTCTCTGAATTGCTTATGAATAAGGGGAAAAAGGTTGAAATAATGTACTTCTACTCAGACCTCTACGAGAGCAAGAGGAGACTGTTGCCTATAATAAAGAAGCTCCGGAGAAAGAGAAAAGACGTACGGGTCCGCCTAATCAATGTGGAAGACCCGGAAAATGATGAGTTAACTGAATTCTACGGCGTCAATATTGTTCCCTTAATAATATTCTTGACTCCTGAGGGTGAGGTGGCCACTAGAAAGAGCATACCACTATCAGATAAGAATGCTATAATTGAACTTAATGAACTTGCAAATCAAGTTGCTAGGGGAGATTTACCTAAGCCGCAGGTGAACAGGCTTAGAAGGAAAATTCTGGAATCATTCAAATCGGTTTCCAGACGGAATGAGCTAACGCAGTTAATGGTTGAGCAGATTAAAAGTGATATTCTTGAGGCCGACTCCGAGGAAGAAATCTGCGAAGCCATAAACGTTCACATAAGCGCGATAAACCACACAATCAGCGACCTAGAAGAGTACCGTAAAATTTTACAGAAATACATGAAGAGGCAGCAAAACTTTATCGTTTGAACGTAACTCTTAGCTTCTAAGAGATCATCCAATATAGAATGTTTTTTCCTCCTCTATTCTCCTCATCTCTCTCTCGGATGCCCTACGTTGTTCTTCTATCTTTCTCATTTGCTCTTCGATCTGCGCGATCTTATAAATCTCCCTGTCTAAACCAGCCAAATCAAGCGTAAGATTCAGCATTTTCATAAGGACCTTCAAGACGCTTCTCGCAGCCTTTGGATCAGGCATGTAGCCAGGCGTCTCACCTAAGAGACATATTCCCTCAAGATCCTTAAGCTTCGCTAAGCCGAGAAGCAATCCCGCCGCCCCAACTATTGGGCTTCCTGAGAGGTTGCTCAGCGCTCCCCCCTCTAAAGCATTATTGAGGGCTTCCGGGCTTGTTGCTGAGGCAAACACTTTCGGTGTGTCAACAACATCTTTCCTATATCCGCCCACGGTTATGATCAATTTAACATTCTTCCTTTTTGCAAATTCCAGTATTGCATCCGCCACCTCATACTGTCCTTCAACCGTTTGGGCTTGGCTGTTCCCAGTTAAAAGTATTATATCATTTTCTCCTTCGTTGTTTATCCAGTAGTAAAATTCGTTTTTAAGGAGCTTTATATCCCCCTTCTCATCTACGAGAACATAATATGCAAAGTGAGGAGAATAGAGTTCAGCGAATTTCTCAGCCTTCAACTGTTTTATCAAATATTTGACGGCTATTTTACCAACCATTCCCAGCCCTGGAAGACCGCTTATGAGAATCGGATTATTTAATTCGATCTTTTCCTTTTCCAATATTACTGTTTTCTTCATCCATTACGCTCCTCAGGGCGCTTTTGTATATAGCATACTTATCATCCGGCGAAAACTTCGCTGGATGTGGAATGCGAACTTTCCCGCCGCAACTAGGGCATGAATCCGTGTTAAGAGTGTATCTTCCGCATTTTATGCATTTCCTTAACAGCCAAACCATCCTTTATTCACTCTTAAATGAACCTTGCCCCCCAAGCTCCACTATAGTGTTTATGGCTGTATCCACCACCTTCCTTAAGATCGAGTTCGCCTCTTTATAATCTTTGGCTGTAACTTCCACCTGATATTTTGGCGGCGCCACCACGTATATTCTGACGGTTGACCCCCTTACATTTCCCCCCTCTTTAGCCTTCAGCAGCGCCTCCTTTATTCTTAAGACGCCGTCAGGCTTTATACAGGTTAGATTAACTATTCCTTTAACCTTAACGGCTGACACCCTAATCTTCTTTTTCGCAATTTCAGTAAGAACCCCAGCTGTTTCCTTCCCTATGCCTACTCTCAGTAGGGCTTCAACCCCCTCCCTAGCGGCTGCCTCCAATCCGCCGTAAATGTCGCCGTAAGATCTCTCAAGGGGATCCGCGATTTGATCATACAATTTCTCTAGGGGTATTCTAAGCTTCTGGGATGCGCTTCTGAGCAGGCTCTCCGCCTTTCTACTCCTTTTCCAGAGTAGGATTTTCTCCCTCTTTTCACGTTGCGTAACTCTTCTAAGCGATAAGTCTATGTGATTTTTATTTGGGTCAACCCTTAAAACTTTTAAAACAACCTTCTCTCCTTCACGGATGTGATTGTGAATATTTCTTATCCAGCCGGATGAAACCTCCGATATGTGAAGAAAACCTTCTTTCCTATACTCATCTAATGTTACATATGCGCCGTAATCAGTTATCTCATTAATGGTGGATATGACGAGCTCTCCCACTTCAGGCCATTCATCAGTTTTAATTGTGGACATATTTTTCGGCACCTACTAATCAAAAATATTTACTATTTCGCCCTTAATATCAGCTTGCCCGCCGGTGGGTTCGGCGAGAACAGCCCCACAGATGTTACAACGCACAAGGGAGGCTGCATGACTAAAGATTACCTGCTCATTGCCGCAGTCTGGACATTTCACCTGGAGAAACTTGCTTCTCGGTTTAGGTATAATCTTTTCCCAGCTCCATGTCATAGTTCAATCCCTTCGAAACTATTTTATCACGAGTTTCTTTAAGCGTACTCCTTCCCTGTGAAGCGTGTAGCCGCAATCCTTACATTTAAGCTTTAAGGTCTGCTTCTTAGTTACCTTAGCTTTTCTCCTAAGCATCGGATACTTCTGTCCGCCATAGCCTCTTCTTTCCCTCTCATGCGCCCTCTCGCCTTTAGCGAGAACCCTACGTCTCCCATCTTTATATAGGGAGACTGTGTGCACTGTATGTTTCTTACATCTCGGACAGTAGGTCATTATTTCTTTAGGCATGTTCATTAGAGATACACCGCTTAACAGATGTTCAGCTTGTATAAGAGCCTAAAAGAGCATATTTAAACTTTTTGAGCCCCTTTCTAATACTGTAAATCACCGCTGGGCCTAGCCATCTGTCCCTAATGTAGGTGTAACCCGCCTCTCTTCTCCTCGGTGCTATGCTCCATCCAATGTAGCCAGCTATTATCGCCGTCACTGGCGAGATAAAATACATGACTACATCAACCAATGTTGGCACGTATTCTCCGTAAAGTAACGCTATTGGCTGCTTGGATGCGTAAAGGTAGCCTAAAGTAAGGCCGCCGGTAACCGCATCGGTGAAAAGATAGGTTGTCATCGCGATTATAAGGGCGTCCCTAAGCCTCCTAGTTCTAGAGAAGTATGCAACCGCTAATGTTGAGACAAAGGACGGTAGGAAATATAAATCCACTGAAGGCGCAAACATTAATATTATTATTGAGAGAAATGCCCCTAGCAGACCTAGCCTTATGGGATTCAATATTGACTCTGATGGAGCGCTATATTTCTCTTCAGCCCTTTTAACTTGAGCCCCGCAGTTTGGGCAGAAGACTGCACTCTCAGGCAGCTCAAAACCGCATTTACTGCATTTTGTCATCTACTTCACCATACACCTTTTTAAAAGAGATTAGTCTTATAAAAACTTCTTGCATATGGCTTTTTCCATCCATATTGAATCGATGTCTTTATATTCGTCTAATTCCCCCTCATACTGTTGATCACTATGACTAAAATTGACGGATTGCCGCGTCAGCCTGAAATAAACATTGGTACAATAGGGCACGTTGACCATGGGAAAACAACCCTTGTTGAGGCGCTTACTGGGATCTGGGCTGCCAGACATAGTGAAGAATTGAAGAGGGGCATTACTATAAAACTGGGGTATGCTGACGCTCCAGTCTACAAATGCCCGGTATGTGAAAGCCCGCATAATTATTCAACGAGCGAGATCTGTCCAAGATGCGGTTCAAAATGCGAGTTTGTTCGAGCGCTTAGCTTCGTAGATTCACCTGGTCATGAGGCTCTTATGGCGACAATGCTCTCCGGAGCAGCTGTTATGGATGGAGTTATACTGGTTATAGCCGCTGATGAACCGTGCCCTCAACCTCAAACCCGCGAGCATCTCGCCGCAATAGAGATTGTGGGCGTTGATAAAATAGTTATAGCCCAAACCAAGATAGATCTAGTCGATAAGAAACGGGCGCTGGAAAGCTATAAAGAAATAATCGAGTTCACTAGGGGAACAATAGCTGAGGGTGCGCCAATAATCCCCATATCAGCACTTCACTCAGTTAACATAGATCTACTACTCTATGCAATAGAGAATTATATTCCCACGCCGCAACGCGACCTCACAAAGCCTCCCTGCATGTATGTTGTCCGATCTTTCGATGTGAACAAGCCTGGAACACCGATTGAGAAGCTTGTGGGGGGCGTTATAGGAGGCTCAATTCTTCAGGGAAAATTTAAAGTTGGGGAGGAACTTGAGATACGGCCTGGAATAAGCGCATCCGCAAGTAGGGGCACTTATGAGTCAATATTCACGAAGATAACGAGCCTGCATGCAGGCGGCAAATACGTTGAAGAAGCTGTTTGCGGCGGTCTGGTTGGCGTAGGCACCCTCCTCGACCCATCCTTAACGAAGGCTGACGGTTTGATCGGGAACGTTGCTGGAAAACCGGGAATGCTCCCTCCCACAAGATACGATTTAACCATAGAGGTTCATCTCTTCAAGCGTGTTGTTGGAACAAAGGAGCAAAATGAGGTTAAGCAGATAGTCAACGGAGAGGTTCTCCTATTAGACGTTGGAACATCAATCACCACCGGGACTGTTACCCGCATTAAAGGCGGAAAGGCGGAGCTTAAGCTTTCACGTCCAGTCTGCGCTGAAGAAAATTCAAGGGTTGCGATAAGCCGAAGAATAATGGGAAGATGGAGATTAATCGGCTACGGAATAATAAAATAACCGTTTCTGTAGATTATTAACTAAAAGAATTTTTTAAGCCCTAAACTACATATTTCCAGGTTGTGTTGTAACCTTGAATGGGCGACATGGGTCTGTACCAAAAAATTTTATTCTGCGAATAACTAGGGAGGAGTGGTTTAGACAGGTCTTCACAATCAAAAAGTATTATCCGGGGATTACTAGACGCTGGGAAAGAGGCGGCCTAATTTTTCTGGCTAGACTCTCTCGTAAAGGAGACTCCTTTGTAGGTTATGGAGTAATAAAAGCGTTTGTGAAGAAAGATTATTTATCGGATGAAGAGAGGCGTGAATGTGAGAAGATGGGCTGGAGGGGAGCTATAGTTTTTAATGAACTTTATAGATTCACTCCTCCACTACTAATTAAAGAGACGATTTTAAGCGGCTTAAGAGCTAGAGGCCGATGTTGGCATGGATATCCGTTGATGAGAGAGCAGGCGGAAGCTATTCTGGCAACCGCTGAAGAAATGTGCCATATTCAGAGGGTATAGCCCCAGAGATGATTTTTAAGCATTAACAATTAATGCTTAACTTGCGTCTAGAAGATTTCGTAGTGAACCGTTTCTTCCAGCCGTCTTTTACGGGGTGGACTAGGCCTCTCAGCCGGATGCCCTATAGGTATTATTGCAACAGGCCTCACCCCTCTCGGCACCCTCAGAATCCTCCTAACTTCCTCCTCATCGAATGCGCCAACCCAGCATGCTCCTAAACCAAGTGAGCATGCGGCTAAAAGCATATTCTCGATAGCGGCGGCTGTATCCTGTATGCAGTAAAGGTTTGCTCCTCGGCTTCCATAAGTCCAGCTGGACTTGGCTTCATCCGCGCATACAACTATAACCACAGGCGCCCTCTCTATGAAGGTTTGGTTTAAAGCCGCCCTAGCGATTCTCCTCTTATTTTCTAAGCTTCTTACAATAATGAACTCCCACGGTTGAATATTCCCCGCTGAAGGAGCCCATCTGGCAGCCTCAAGGATCTTCTTCACTTCTTCATCAGATACGTTCTCAGATGTGAAGGAACGAACGCTTCTCCTAAGCCTGAATAAATCGAATACGTCCAAACCTCATGTCCCCTAATAGAACTATCGATATTTATTCCATTTAACTATGCTTTCTAGATCTCTTTTCGGAACATGCAGCACCCCTTTCTCATCAACCCAGTACTTCACGTCGCCATTCCTCAGCTCATCTACAACTGATTTCTCCGCCGGATAGCCTAAGGCGACTACAAGAACTATTTCGAGATGATCAGGTATGTTCAGTATTTTCCTCAGCCTCCCCCTATTAATGGAACCGAGAATGCATGAGCCCAGCCCCTCATCATACGCCACCATCGATATGCTCATCGCCGCTATGCCAGCGTCATGCCCTGGATTCGGACGAATAGTCTTATCCAATAATATGACAATATAGGCCCTCGGCATATTCTCCTCCTTGGGTTTAAGCTCATCCGGCAAGTAGCCGGCCCACTTTAATGCACCGAAAACTTCCCTTAACAGATTTTTGTCATTAACGATCACATACTTTAATGGTTGAAGATTAGCTGCGGAGGGCGAAAGCCTTGCAGCGTCCACACACCTTATCAAAATCTCTTCCGGAACCTCTTTTTCCAAATACTTTCTTATAGTTCGTCTCTCCTTTATCTTCTCATAAATCATCCTATTTCCTCTCTATCCATCATAGTAGAATAGAAATTTATGGTGAAGTTTAAAAGCTTTTAAGTTTCATTTTTGGAGCCTTCTTGATGCTAATCCGCAGAAGCTCACTTACCCGATTGATTAGCTAGGCTAATGTGCCGCTTATCTCTTCGGGGTAAGCTTCGCCTTTCTCTTCCACTTCAGTTTTTCATCAAACCCCTCGGGGGATCCTAGTCGTCACTCTTAAAAATGTTTAGATATTTGGATAATCTTTTTCATTTGATTCAGGTAATCTTTACTTCTAATTTTTATATTTTATGATGAATGACATGGATATGTAAATATTGGGTTCTCTACTCTCATATATTCCTCCATGTTAGAAACTTCTAATTATCCTTTTTTGCTTCATTATGCTAGTTGAATGGACGGTGGAATTATTGACGGGAAAATTCCCTGAGAAATGGGAGGGAACCGTGGGCGGTATAAAGGGTGCAGTTCGATCGGTTAAGCCTTTAAAAACCCAGATTGATAACGCTGTGAGACGCATTGAGCGGCAGGCAAACAGGATAAATGGGTACATCGAGCACTACACGAGGCGTGACAGGGAGCTTTCGGAAAGGATTGTTCAAGCTTATGAAAGGCGTGACGAGGCTCGAGCTAAAATGCTCGCTAACGAGCTTGCGGAAATACGTAAACATAAAGATCTGCTCATGTCATCGAAAACGTCCTTAGATAAGGCTGCATTAAGACTCCGCACAATATATGAGTTCGGAAACTTTATGTCAGTTATTTCCTCAGCTAAAGAAACAGTGAAGAATGTTCATAAAAGCGTGTCAAATCTTATTCCCGGAGTAAGCTTGGAGTTTGATCAAATCGAAAAGATGCTGAGTGACGTAGCGATGGATGTAACCCAAAACGCTGGTTTAAACCTGAACTTCGATGTGGAAAGCGATGAGGCTGGAAGAATATTGGAGGAAGCCGCCATCATCGCTGAGAGCAAAATAAAGTTCCCGGCTTCTCCAAAAGATTCTTCAAGCGAGAAATCCCAATAGTGATCCTTCTTCCACCATTAAAAAACGTTTCTCCATCTTGATTTTTATTCAGGTCACGCTTTTAAATTCGGCTATACCTAAATATTCCCCAAAAACTCTTATACTCCTATGAAGAGTTAAATAATAAAACTAAAAAGGGGCGGTTAAATTTGGAAAGGCTGAATGTCGGTTTTATCGGCTGTGGTGGAATAGCCTCAATACATACTGAATGCCTCAAAAAACTGAGGGAAGTACGTTTGGTGGCTTTTGCCGATAAGGTTGAGGAAAAAGCAAGATTTTTTTCCTCAAAATATGGCGGAACCCCCTATAAGGATTGGCGTGAGATGCTGGAAAAGGAGAAATTAGATATAGTATACGTCTGTACGCCGCCGTTCGTTCATGCGGAGGAGGTTATGATTGCCGCGGAGAAGGGCATACACATCTTTATCGAGAAGCCGATTGCGCTGAATATGACGCTTGCGAAGCAGATGGTTAAAGCCGTGGAAAAGAACCGCGTGAAATGTCAGGTTGGCTACAATTGCAGGTTTGGATACGCTGTTGAGGAGGCGAAAAGAGTTATAGATAATGGTGAAGCCGGTGAGATCGGGCTTGCCCTAGGAATGTATTGGTGCCACTTCATTAGGGAAGATTGGTGGATGGACAAAAGCAAAAGCGGTGGGCAGATAGTTGAGCAGTCCACGCATGTCTTCGACATTCTCCGACACTTATGCGGTGAGGTGGAAGTGGTTTATGGAGAGATGAACCGCAAGTTCTGGGCTAAAATGCTTAACATAACCATAGAAGATGTGAGCAGCGTAACATTCAAGTTTAAGTCCGGTGCCGTTGGCGCCATCACTTCAACAACCTGGGGTGCTCACGCAAAATGGTGGCTCAAATGGTGGTTGGCGGCTAGAAACTACACGTTCGAGTCCAGAGACGTTAACACCTTAACATTATACTCCACAGAATCGCCAGCAAAAGTTAAAACGATCTCGGAGGAGCGGAACACCTATCTCCTTGAGGCGAAAGACCTTATTGAAGCAATCTTGGAGGATAAGGATACAAGAACACCAATAGAAGAGGGGGCGAAAACATTAGAGTTCACCCTAGCAGCCATGAAATCCATGGAAACCGGTAGCCCAATCACTCTGCCATTAGAATAGGAGGCTGAGTGTGGGGGGATGAGAATTTGAAGAAAGGGGTCAACGCATGGATCTACCCATCCAGCTTTAAAGTTGAAGAAGTTCTAAGGTTTTCAAGAGAGATTGGATATGAAGGTGTAGAATTGAACCTAGACGAAGAAATGCTGAAAATGAGCCGAAGTGAAAGAAAAACTATAGCAGATGAGGCTGAATCATTCGGCCTTGAGCTACCGAGCCTCTGCACAGGGTTACTCTGGAAATATAACCTCGCCAGCCCAGACGCGAATGTGAGGGAGAAAGGTGTGGAGCTAATAAGGCGGGGATGCGAGTTCGCCGCAGACGTTGGCGCCCCAATCTTTCTTGTGGTTCCTGCAGTTGCCACCCCAGAAGTTTCTTACCGGAAAATTTGGGAGCTATCAAAAAATGGGATCATGGAGGCAGTTTCAACGGCTGAAGAATTCGGAGTTACCCTTGGCATCGAGAACGTTTGGAATAGGTTTCTCTATAGTCCATTCGAATTCCGACGTTTCATCGAGGAGATAAACCATCCAAACGTTAAAGTCTACTTTGATGTCGGAAACATTTTTCTCTTAGGCTTTCCAGAACAATGGATAAAACATTTAGCGGACCTAATTGTCTGCGTGCACGTTAAAGACTTTAGAATGGCAACAATGGAGTTCAAGCCGCTGTTTGAAGGAGATATTCGATGGCAAGAGGTTATGAGAGCCCTCAAGGAGGTGGGCTATAAAGGCTACTTGAATGTTGAGGTTTCCCCATACCCTGGGCATCCGCTGAAGGCAGCTCTAGATTCGAAAACAGCGCTAGAAATATTGCTTAATATGGTGTAACCCTTCCCTTTGAAATTCTATTCCCCAAGAGACCTGAATTTTACCGTAAGATATTTATTTAGTTAAATTACAATAGTGCATGAAACAAACTAAGGAGTGAGGCGGTAGATTTGCCAGAAAGCAGCTCTGTACTGATCGGTCGCAAGCCGGTGATGAACTATGTGCTGGCTTGCATAACATTGTTCCACGGCGGAGCAAAAGAGGTAAGCGTTAAAGCCAGAGGTCGTGCAATAAGCAGGGCGGTCGATGTTGTAGAGATTGTTAGACGCAGATTCCTCCCGGACGTTAAGGTAGGGAACATTAACATAGGGACTGAGCAAATCCAGACGGGTGATCAAAACACCCCGACAAATGTCAGCACGATAGAGATAACGCTGGTACGCTAGAAATTAATATAATGCTATAATGCTTCTATTGAGGCAGCGCTCCGCCGCCCCTCCTTTATTTTTGGAGGGATCGGGGGAAGGTGAAAACTGAGCTATGCCAGTTCTGTTTGAAAAGCGGGATATTATGTTCGAGGTGCCGCGCGAAACTTAAGAGGGGTGAAGTGACCCAGCTAGACTTAAAGGTCGCTCGCTTGCTTCTTTCCGTTGAAAACAAATATCCCCTGCTTAATGATGTTTATTTTCGTAAAGCTGTTGAAGCGGATAACGTTTTAGCTATACTCGTTAAGAAAGGCGACATGAATAAGATATTAAGTTATGGTTGGAGAATCATAAGGTTTCTCGAGAATAAGATGGGTAAGCATGTTCGCATACTCGAATACAACACCAGTGAGAGAAAGTTTCTTGAGGATCTCTTCGCTCCCCTAGCCATAATCACCATAAACAAAATTTGGCTACCGGACGGATCGGTTGAGACCCGGGTTATTCTCAAGAGGAATAGACGGAGAACACTATTAAACGTAAATGCTATGAAGGAGATTGCTAGGAAAGTTAAGGGGATAACGCTTCGAGTTGAATTCGCGGATTAACGGTGACGTAAATCATGACCACTGGATGCTCGAAAGCCTCACGAAGCTGGAAGAGAACCCACTACACAATTGAAGTAACCCCTAACCTTGATGGGAAAGAAGTTGTTCTCACAGGCTGGATAAAGGAGATTAGAGATTTAGGCGGCATAAAATTTCTGATATTGAGGGATAAGGAGGGAACCCTGCAGATAACAGTTCCCAAAGACGAAGCGGATAAGCGTATAATCGATCTGGTGGATGGACTGCAACGTCAAAACTGTGTGAGCGTTAAGGGAACAGTCAGAAGGATGGAGAAAGCCCCTGGAGGCGTAGAAGTTATACCTAAAGAAATAATTGTCCTCAACGTTGCAAAGCAGCCTCTCCCATTGGACATCACTGGCAGAACGCCGGCGGACATAGATGTGAGGTTAGATGCAAGAATCCTGGATCTAATCCAGGATGAAAACCGTGCAATCTTCAAGATTCGCCATGTAGCCCTGGAAGCCACCAGAGAATACCTCTCAAAGAACGGCTTCATCGAGGTGCACACGCCTAAAATAATTGCGACAGCAACTGAGGGCGGCGCCAACCTATTTCCAGTAGCATATTTTGAGCGTGAGGCTTTTCTAGCGCAGAGCCCCCAGCTCTACAAGGAGCAGCTTGTAATAGATTTCGAGAAGGTTTATGAGATTGGGCCGACCTTTAGGGCTGAGAAATCCCATACTAGACGGCATTTAACCGAATTCATCTCCATCGATATTGAGGAGGCCTTCGCAACAGCCGATGACGTTATGGAGGTTGCGGAAAACCTCCTGCAGTATGTGTGTAAAGCTGTTAATGAGAGATGCCGCAAAGAGCTTGAAGTGCTGAAGCATAAGATTGAGGTTCCGAATGTCCCGTTTAAGCGGCTAACATACGATGAGGTCATTAACGAACTTAGGGATGCTGGATTAAAGATAAATTGGGGTGAAGACATACCTACAGTCGCCTACAGAACTCTTGGGAAAATGCATCCATACTTCTACTTCATAACCGATTGGCCCACGCATATAAAACCCTTCTATATAAAACCCAGAGATGATAAGCCTGAGATAAGCGAGGGCTTCGACCTAATGTGGAAGTGGATTGAAATAGCTTCCGGTGGAACACGCGTACACCAGAAGAGCCTCCTAATCAGAAGGTTAAGAGAACAGAACTTGAACCCAGAATCCTTCAAGTATCATCTTGAAGTCTTCGATTATGGCATGCCGCCTCACGCCGGATGGGCGATAGGGCTTGAGCGTCTAGTGATGATGCTGACAGGCGTGAAGAACATTAGGGAAGTTGTTCTCTTTCCAAGAGACAGGTTTAGGCTGACTCCGTAAGCGTGGGGATCAGCCCGGAGGCGGACGGGCGCCCAACTCAACCTGCACAACCATCACCTCACTGTTTCTAACAATAGTTACATTAACCAATTGTCCCGGCGTTGTGTGTTCCTCCAGATAGGAGGATAGGTCATCTATACCCGTTATCCTCCTGTTGTCCACGGTTATTATTATGTCGCCGCCGATTGTTATTTGCTCGCCGGCTACATAGGCGGATTCTGTTCCCCCTCTTAAGCCGGCTCTATCAGCCGGCCCGCCATTCACAACCTGCGTTATAAGCCACCCGTAAGTCACATTGGTATTCATCACCTCGGCAATCTCATAGGTCATGTCGATTCCAGCGGCGCCAAGCCAAGGATGCTTATTGTACGAACCCTCCTTGATCAGCGATTCAATTTCCCGCAGTATAGTGTTTGAGGGTATGGCGAAGCTCACACCCTGAGATTGGCTTACAATAGCAGTCGTTATCCCAACAACTTGTCCCCTGGAGTTCAGTAGTGGACCGCCTGAGTTGCCTGGATTCAATGGGGCTGTTGTCTGTATAATATTCGCTATTGGATATCCGCTGGTTGTCTCCTCAGTTATCGTTCTGCCTAGGGCGCTAACTATGCCGATACTCATTGATCCAGCTAACCCATAGGGGTTTCCGACGGTTATAACTAGGTCGCCAACCCTGAGTGTGGATGAATTCGCTATCTCCAGGGGATGATATTCGCTTTCAGGCGCATCTGCTGAGAGAACCGCTAGGTCAGCGTATGGGTCTGAGCCAAGCACATGGGCTGCATATCCGTTTCCATTAGCAAAGGTCACTGTAATGTTCACTGCGTCATGAACCACATGATAATTTGTAATAACCACGATTTGACCGGTGAAATTGTAGATGAACCCTGATCCCTGAACCCGCGTATAGTAGGTGCCGAAAACACTGCTTTGCTTCATCATCCCTCTTATCGTAACAACTGAGTTCCTAACCTGCTCGTAAATCTGCGGAAGTGAGAGGTTCACGTTTAGGAGGGCGCCCTGAGCAGCTTTTAGAAGCATGTTGTTCATGGTTGTCTGTAGATTTACAACTGTCTCCTCCAGATCTTGAATCTGATTCTGCAGCTCACCAATCTTTTCTGAAGCTGCTTCATACCCTGCTAAATAGCCGAGAAAACCAGCAGCAAACAGACCTGTAGTCAATAACGCAGCTATCAAAAGAAGAACAGTTGATTTCCCAATAGTCTTATGGTTCCGTTTGGGAAGCATACGGGAATCCTCCTGCTCCGGAGGAGCTTCTGCTTTTGTCTTGATTAACTGCTCTATTAAAGTTTTTCTTGATAGTGTTGAGATTAAGGCGATTTCAGCGATAATCGGTTAGAAACCGCTTTTTATTAGCTGCTCATCTGTTGGGGGCTTCATGAATTCTCTTAAAAGTATGGTTGCATAGGCCCCCTTATAGAGGGTGAAGCTGGATTTAACGGAGTTTCTTGAGGGCTTAATGCTTTCTTTCATAATGCTTACTTTAAGATTCATTGTTTTTGCCAGCGCCAGCCTTAAGCCTCCTAAAATGTTAACTTTGATCATGCGGGGATTTCGAAAGTCTTCTTGGGATAAGTCTTCCTCCTCCAGAATTTCCTTTTCAATTTCACCCTGTAAGCCCCCAGATGGCTGCTGTTTAAGCCCTATTAACGGTAATGCTAAAGCCATCCCTCCCCTTTGAATCTCCCTGTTAATGGCCGATATGTTTTTTGCTTCAGCTCTAACAAACTCTCTTTCCGGCAGTCCAAGACTGCTTAATTTTACAACATAATCCCCTGCCTGCGCTTCCTTAAGGGGTAACCCTCGCTTCACCCTTTCGCTTAAAAACCTATTGAACAGAAATGATTGGTAGGCTTGAACGAATAATCTGCGGAGGCTTATTGGAATCCTGTGTAGGGCTCCTAGGAAATCGTTTGGGCTTCTCGATAGATGGGTGAGAATAAGCCTCTCGTAGATAAGGCCTCTCGGAAGGCTTTTCAAAGCGGCTTTGAAATCCATGGTTTCACCCAATTCCCTCCTCAGCATTCTTGTTTTAGGGTTTTCAAAGGGGCTTTCGTAAGATAGGAATGTTAAGACTGCCTTTTCAAAATCGCCCTTAATTAAGTGCTTGCCAACCAAATGCGTTATGGGTCTAACTGTTCCGAACCTTTGATGCCCAAAGAAGTTGGGTATGCCTCCGTAATCAGATATTTCACTATTGATTCTTTCGATTCTCCTCCGTATTGTCGATTCTCTGAGCTTTATTGACCTAACGGTTACCTTGAATCTGTTACCGAAGAGCTTTTGAGGTGTGATCTTCCAATCTGAGAAGCCGAGCGGCTTAATAAGTAAGCCTCTGATTTTTAAGCTCATAATTCTGTTCGGTGGAACGCCGCCCACGCTTACGTACTGGGCTGTTAGAGCATTTGTATCCTTTATTCCGGCAAAATCTATCCTATCGGGGCTTACACCTATCGCCTTCGCGATTCTCTCAACGGCTAGCAGAGTATCCCAGCCTCTCTTAATTAAGACGCATATAAGATATCGCCCATGGTCGGCGGGTGAACCCATTTTGTTGTCCTCTAACTTGACAGACGCCCTGAAACCATTGGTTAAAATCTCCTCAACAATAAAATCGTCAGAAGAACATTTGATGGCTCCACCTATACCGCGGGTTTTAGATGCGTAAACCTCTATCCCAATTTTCCTCTCTATGCTTGGTATCCTAAGCAACTTAGCCATCCTCAGTAGAGTGGTAGGCTGCCAGTAATCTTATCTATAAGAGCTGATGGGCCTGGTCCTATGCCGAGAGCGGTTATTGTCCCAGGCTCAAGCTCAGTTAATCCCATATCGGATATCAATGCAACCGGAAGCCCAAGCTCTTTAGCCTTCCTCTCTAAGTCTAAGAGTTCATCCTTAGAGTTGACTTTAAGCGCAATCTTGCATTGTCCACTATTAATCCACTCCCTCCACCATGAGGGATTATTTCTCCTAGCTTCCTCAGCTGATGAAACGGCGGCGTGACCCGCTTGGACAGCAGCCTTCCCAGGGCTCATCTTAAGGTCTGACCGCAACACTATGACCTGCTTAAATTTAAAGTTTAGATCACTCCTTTTCTGAAGGCCTCTGTTCATAGGAGTCAACCCGTCCACAGCGTATTATTTGTTTTTCGCAATATTAAATTAAACCGCGTTGAAACGATGAAAAAATCTTCCCGCCTAAATTGGCTTCCGATAAAAAGGGGATTTAACGTTAAATCTTAGAGGATCCTATTCGCGGATTGTTTGGATAAAGGCTTAAATAAAATCCGCCTCTTTTAAATTTGGGGAGGATGCGTGTAATTTATGGGAAAAATGAAGGCAGCTGTTTTACATAAGCCCCTAGATATGCGGATTGAAGAGGTTGATGTCCCGCAAATCGGGTCCAGAGAGGTTCTCGTTAGAATTAGGCGGGTTGGAATATGCGGTTCTGACGTGCACTTTTACCGCCACGGCAGGATAGGGCCTTTTGTTGTAGAGAAGCCACTAATATTGGGGCATGAATGTTCAGGTGAGATTGTGGAAGTTGGGGAAGCCGTCTCCAACGTTAAGGTTGGGCAGAGGGTTGTGATAGAACCCGGCTTCACCTGCGGTTTATGCGAATACTGTAGGATTGGACGTTACAATCTATGCCCAAACGTTCGCTTTTATGGAACGCCTCCCTATAATGGTACTTTCGCAGAGTATGCTTCAGCCCCCGCTGAAAACGTTTACCCAATGCCTGATAACATGACCTATGAGGAGGGAGCTACAATAGAGCCGCTAGCCGTCGGGCTTATGGCTGCGAAACGCGGCAGAGTTTCCGTTCATGATAGTGTCGCCGTATTCGGCGCCGGGCCGATTGGGCTCTTCTCCCTCCAAGCGGCTAAATCTCACGGTGCGGTTGAAACATTTGCCGTAGACATCATCGATTATAGGCTTGAGTACGCCTCAAAATTGGGCGCTGGAACAGTTATAAACGCCCTAAAGGGGGATCCGGTGGAGCTGATCAGGGAGTCTACTGGCGGCAGGGGGGTTGACGTTGTTATCGAAGCTTCCGGCTCCCCAAAAGCTGTCCGTCAGGCAATAGATGTTGTCAAGCCGGGAGGACGCATAGTTTTTGTTGGATACCCATTGGTTGAAGTTCCAATTTTAATCGATAAAGTTCTGGTGAAAGAGCTAGACCTTCATGGCGTGCATAGATATGCAAATGTGTTTCCAACGGCAATAAGGCTTGTTTCATCCGGAAAAGTCGATGTTAGATCGCTTGTCACACATGTTTTCCCATTTGAGAAGATACTTGAAGGCTTCAAGGTTCACATGAACAAAATTGGAAATCCGATCAAGGTTCAAATCGAGATTTAGCGCTGAGAAAACGGTTGTGGCTGAAAAGCTTAAGATTCCCACAAAAGCTTGAAAAACCGGGAGAGAAACTCGGAATTTTCTCTGCAGCCTACTCCTTCATGCGAACCCTAATCACATCGATCGGTTTTATCTCCATTAATTCAACAGTGGCTGAGACGGGTATAAACTCACCTTTCGGTCCAACCTCGTACTCCAATGTGATTCTAGCAGGCTTATCTGAAGCATTCCTCTTGTTTATCTCTTCAATTAATCTCCTAGAGAGCTTCAGCCACTCCTTCCGGTTTCTCTCCCTAACACCGCTAGACGCCTTAGTATAAAATGTAAGATAAAACCATCTCCTCAATCTGAAGACGGCTCCCCTACTAGTCGGTGCAACCCTAAATCTCTGCTGCATTACAGCCAAGCTCCCATCACCACTCTATATCAATTGTTGATGCTATTTATAGCAAATAAATTAATATTTCCCCACAATTTTCATGAGTAAAACTGCCTTCACCCAGCAACCCTCTCTCCTGGACAGAATTGTTTACGAAGTCACTTAGTCGAATCTCATCTTAGGTTTCTATTCCGGTAAGTGCCTCTGGAGCTCATCCTTGTTAATCTCGACCCCCTATGCTAGGTTTATCAGAAACTTCGATATAGCCATTCTCGGCTTGAATAGGCTCTCCAATATGGAATTCCCCCCATTGAACGTCCGCCCACTGACGCTCTAAAATTGTGAAGTTCGGGAGGAAAGCGCATATCTGCCCTGCCGCCATGGTTGCTATAGAGCCATACATATTATGGGGTGCAACTGGAATATGGTAAACCTCAGCCATCGCCGCGGTTTTGTAGAGTTCCATCACGCCACCTATGTAGGTTAGATCAGGCATTATTATGTCCGCTGCTTGAAGTTCGAATAGTTCATGAAATTGGGATTTGGTTAATGATTCACCCGTACATATAGGCGTTTTTTTCTTGGACTTGATGCTTGATTTCTAACTTTCAATTCTACCTTAGTTCTATTGGAACATGCGTTTTCGGAGATGCTTAATGCTTCGTAAATGTCTTTCAATTCTACCTTAGTTCTATTGGAACGTTTACGATGGGCTTTCAGAGGAGTTTCACAGGTGCGTCCTTTCAATTCTACCTTAGTTCTATTGGAACCCCCAACACAGGCGGCGGAGTCTAAGGTTGAACC
>CAZGXE010000005.1:0-23773 GCA_964529605.1 uncultured Candidatus Bathyarchaeia archaeon
GGCCGGGTAAGCCTCCTAAGGGTTATGTTCATACACTTAACAGCACAGCTTTAGCGACCAGTCGAACGATGATGGCTATCTTAGAGCATTATCAGCAGAAAGACGGGTCGGTTATAATACCGAAAGTTTTAAGACCTTACATGAACGATATCGAGAAAATAGAGCGGAAAAAGTAGAATGAGCTTGCGGAGGCCTGAATTTTTGAGGGCTGAAGTTATAGGTTTAGGTGAGGTTTTAGTGGATTTCATCTCCACCGAGCCCGTATCATACCTTGAGGCCTCAACATTCAAAAAGTTTTTCGGTGGAGCTCCAATGAATACGCTGGTTGGAATAGTGAGGTTAGGTTCCACAGCTGGGGCTGTAACCGTTGTTGGAGGCGACCCGTTTGGACAGTTTCTTCTAGAAGAATTGAAAAATAATGGTGTTGACGTGTCACGTGTAAGAGTTAAGAAGAATGTGAGAACAACGTTAGCATTCGTTGTTAACGAGCCTGAAACCGGTGAGCGTGTTTTCACATTCTATCGGGGCCCATGGGTTAGAGGAACATCAGTTGACGCACTCACACCGGAAGACATCGATTATGACTATATTTCCTCAGCGAAAATTATTCATGTCTCCGGCTTCGCCCTAGCTCACAATCCTACAAGAAAAGCGATTTTAGCAGCCGTCATGCATGCTAAGAAGGCTGGAGTTAAAATCTCCTTTGACCCAACTTTAAGGCTTGATGTATGGAGATCCGAGAGGACAATAAAGAGACTCTACAGTAGGATTCTTAAACTTTCAGATATAGCGGCCTTCTCCCGTGAGGAAGCTGAATTCACATTTGGAACAAGATCTCCGGATAGGGCAGCTGATAAAGCTCTAAAATATGGTGTTGAAGTTGTAGGATTAAAACTTGGCGAAAATGGAGCTCTAGTTAAAACTAAGGATGGGAGAAGGATTTATGCGCCAGCGTTTAAGGTGAAGGCTATAGATACAACCGGAGCCGGTGACGGATGGAACGCTGGTTTACTTGTCGGATTGCTTAAAGACTGGGATTTGGAGAAATGCGTTAAGGTAGCCAATGCTGTTGGAGCCCTAGTTGTTACGAAAAGGGGGGCGATAACGGCTCTACCATATAGGGATGAGCTGAACAAATTCCTTAAGAAACAGAGATTGAAAACTGAAGTCTAAATATTAAAAGAGAGAGAATCTGGGAAAAGCCGCTGGGCTCCTACTCGAAGAATACCTTGGCTTCCTCATATAATTCTCGGTTCACTTGCTTCGTTTTACCAGTTATTTCGGAAAGTGGAACCGTAACTATTTTGCCATCTTTAAGCGCGACCATTAAGCCGAACTTCCCCTCTTTAACTAAATCTACTGCCGCCAAGCCATATCTCGTAGCGATTACACGGTCGAGTACTGTTGGTGATCCGCCCCTAATCGTGTGGGCGGGTACGACATGTCTGGTTTCAACATTCAACGCCTTCTCCAGTTCTTTTGCCAAAAACTCACCTATTCCACCCAGATAGACATGACCAAACTGGTCAACCCTCACGTTTTTAGTTATCGGACCCTTATAATCCTTGATTAGAGCTCCCTCCGCAACAACTATCACCAGTGATTTCTGCCCGCTTTCAATCTTTTTCCTCACAAAGTTTATTACGTCCTGCATGCGGAAGGGTTCTTCCGGAATCAGTATTAGATCTGCTCCAGCTGCCAACCCTGAATAGAGCGCGATCCAACCAGCGTGCCTACCCATGACTTCAACAATGAAAACTCTTTCATGAGATGCAGCAGTAGCCTTAATATTCTCTATTTGATGCATAGCCTCATTAACCGCCGTGTCGAATCCTATTGTATACTCTGTTTCTGGAACATCGTGATCAATAGTTTTTGGAATTCCAACAATATTCAGTTCGGCATCGCTTAATGCTTTGGCGACGGTTAAAGTGTCGTCTCCGCCAATCGCTATTAAGGCGTCTAAACCGAGTTTCTTAAAGTTTTCAGCAGCTCTTTTTATTCCATCAGGCTGCTTCAATGGGTTGGTTCTAGAAGTTTTAATTATTGTCCCACCCATCGAGATTATGTTCTTAATGTTCTCGTACTTTAGAGGCACAGCGTTTGCCTCAAGTAGACCTGCCCAGCCACATCTAATGCCTAAGACTTGAAAACCGTATTTTTCACATTTCTTCACTATGGCTCTTATTGCAGCGTTTAGTCCCGGCGCATCTCCGCCTCCAGTTAAGACACCGATCTTCATATCTAACGCCTCAACAATCTTTAGCTTCCATTTCCCGAATATAAAAACTCTTTCAAAAGAAAAGCTTTTCGTTCAGTAATCAGTTTCCTATCAGCATTAAGCATTTTAAGTAAGTTTCGATTTTATGTTTTGTTTGTATAGAGATGAGTGATATGGTTAAATATGTCTTTGTCACTGGAGGTGTGCTCAGCTCCGTAGGTAAGGGAATTGTTACATCCTCAGTGGGAAAGATGCTTCAGTTCAGAGGCTTCTCTGTTACAGCGATCAAAATAGATCCTTACGTGAATGTTGACGCCGGGACGATGAATCCGTATATTCATGGCGAGATCTTCGTCACAGATGATGGAGGTGAAACAGATCTAGACTTAGGTTGGTACGAGAGATTTCTGGACATCAACCTATCGAAAGAGAACAATATCACAACTGGACATGTATACCAGACCGTTATTGAAGAGGAGAGGAGAGGCGACTTTCTCGGTAAGTGCGTTCAGATAATTCCGCACATAACAGATGAGATTAAATGTAGAATACGCACCGTTGCTGAGAAATCGAAGGTGGATGTTGTTCTAACTGAATGCGGCGGAACTGTCGGCGACATAGAGGGACTGCCCTTCCTAGAGGCGATAAGGCAGATGCGCCTTGAAGAAGGCTATGAGAACACACTCTACATACATGTGGCCCTAGTGCCCATACTCGATGTAACATCTGAGATGAAGACTAAGCCTCTTCAACATAGTGTGAATGAGCTGCGGAGGATAGGCATCCAGCCGGATATAATAGTCGCTAGATGTGCAAAAATGATTAGCAGAGAAGTTCTGGAGAAAATTTCTCTCTTCGGAACGATACCTAAAGAAGCTGTATTCTGCTCCTATAATGTGCCAACCATATACAAGGTTCCATTAACCCTGGAAGCTCAGGGGATGGGGGACTACATATGTAAACGGCTGAGGCTCACATCAAATCGATTCAATACTAAGAAAATGGAGAGCTGGAAAAGGTTCGTCGAAGTTATAGAGAACAGCAAATATACTGTGAGAATAGCTCTTGTCGGCAAATATACGGGTCTAACCGACAGCTACGTCAGCATGAACGAAGCCTTGAGGCATGCCGGAGCAGCATGCGACACAAAGGTTTTGATAGATTACATTGAGGCGGAGGAATTTGAGGAAAAACCAGAGAAGATTAACCAGCTTAAAAACTATGACGGAATCTTCGTTCCCTACGGTTTTGGACCACGCGGTACCAGCGGAAAAATTAGGGCGATCCAATATGCAAGGGAACATGATATCCCATTCTTGGGTATCTGTTACGGTTTCCAGCTGGCTGTTATAGAGTTCGCGAGAAGCGTATGCGGGCTAAAGAAGGCAAACAGCACAGAAATTGATGAGAAAACACCTTATCCAGTGATTGATTTGATGCCGGAGCAACATCAAACAACTTATAAGGGAGCAACAATGCGTTTGGGAGCGCATAAGATAATCCTTAAGGAAGGAACATTAGCCCATAAACTCTACGGTGCCATAGAGATATATGAGAGGCATAGACATAGATATGAGGTCAACCCAGACTACATAAGGACCCTTGAGGGACATGGTCTAATTTTCTCCGGAAGAAGCCCTGATAATAGACGTATGGAGATACTGGAGTTACCCGATAAATTCTTCTTCTTCGCATCACAATTTCACGGGGAATTCAAGAGCAGACCTAGAAAACCAAGCCCAGAATATTACGGTTTCGTTAGAGCATGCTTAGACAGAAAACTTGGAAAAGATAGACCAGACTTTGCGATAAAAGAAAAAACAAAATTAATTAGTTAGATTAGAAATAATTAATTTGAGAATTGGTGTGCGGAAATGAGTAGCAGAAGAGAAAGACGGAGACGGAGAATGGCGCCTGGACCCGCCACGAGCGCAGGACTCTTAAGATTCTTTGAGGAAGAGAGTCTGGGGGTAAAAATAAAGCCGAGGACATTAATAGTACTGACAATAGCGTTCATTGCAATATGTATAATAATCCAATTCTCTGTGTGAAAAAACCTTTCTTAGTGTCGTTTCTACTCATGTAAAACTTCAATTCTCTGAACGTGGCTGAGATTTATGAATATCTCACTTCGCTCCTCTCTACTTACCACCTGCGGTATCGGCTGAGCTATAGTTGACCTGAGAACTGTTGCCACAGCCTCTGAAAGCCATATGCCGGGGGGCTCGGTTGTGACGGCAGCCAATTTACCTTCAAAACCGTAAGACGGACCTATTATCACATGAACCCTTTTACCCACCTGCTTCTCAAGCATATGGAAAATTGTTAGTGGAGGAGGCTTGTTAGACATGTCTCTAAAATTATTTAGTGGAAATAAGAAATAAGTCTTTCCATACGCTAAAAGCGGTAGAATTGCTCCGTTAAGAAAAAGCGTCAAAACCGCACCTAACACCATTTTCTCCTTCTCTAAAATATTTTAGAATAGAAAGATGCCAAAAACACACAATTGTGTAAATTTTATCATCACTCCTAAAAATAAACAATAATTCTTTCAGAAGATTTGGGATAAGACCCGATCAGCCCGCCTATCCGCCTATAATTTTTAAGAAAAAACGCTGGATCTAAGGAAAATAATATATCAAAGTTGTTGAAAAATAATAACTTAAAAACAATAATGGACAATAGGGGTATGGAGTAGGGATACATAATGTCCGAAGAAAGTCAAGTGATGATCGGGAAAAAACCTATATTAAACTATGTGGTTGCATGCCTGACAGCGTTCAACTCCGGAGCTAAAAAGGTTGTTGTTAAGGCCAGGGGGAGAGCCATAAGTAGAGCCGTAGATGTTGTTGAACTATTACGGCGCGCTTTCCTTAAGGACGTCGCCATCGAGAAAATTGAGATAGGCACCCAAGAAATGTCTAGCCCAGACCGGCCGAGGTCGAATGTCTCAACCATAGAGATATCATTAGTGAAGAAAGAGTAGACACATCAGAACCCTTTAATCTATTTTTTATTTCATTCTAAACCTTCAAATCGAATAATAACCTCTATGCTCGTTACGTAAAGGATGAAATTATTTCGCATCTATTAGTTCGAAGCCGGACGGCTTTCTCCTCAGAAACACTATTCTTGTTTGATCCGCTGTGTGGAGCTCTACTCGCTCATCAAAACGTCGTTTAGTTCTCGCTTTAATTAACATAACATATTTTCCAACATGATCCTCTGAGATTAGGTTGGCGCTTTCATCCCAGAGCACCAAGGTGATTCTGCTCGTGAAGTCTTTGAGTTCTATACGTCTAACCTTCCCTTCGCCACCATCCTGCCGCTTGAACGTGACTAGGGGATGGACGCGCTCTATAAGCCCGATGATATCAACCATTCCCTCATTACCTGTTATTTCACCTATTTTTCTAATGAATTTTGTTAGAGGCGGGAAATTTTCATCCCTAAGATCTGGGGGCTCAATCTCTATTTTGCTTCTAGAGCCAACGTTTAACTCGAGTTTTCCGCCAGCTCTACGCCTCACCGAAACATGGGATAATCGAACTATCTTATCGACTGAACCTTCTAAAATGGGGGAGGTCGCCTTATCATCCCAGAAGGTAGCCCTGATCATGCCGGTTCCATCAGCTATGTAGATGCTCCTCCTAGCTCCTTCCCTTCCATTCGACCGTGTGAACCTTCTTGGTGGAAAAACATATATAACTCGACCGCTAACCGTAACGTTACTCAAACCGGAAACCAAATCTTTAATCTGTAGCTCACGCCTAAAAGACATTTTATTAATAGTTATTCCGAGATCTGCTGCCAGTGAGAGGGCGGCGCTTTTCTCAGTTAGAAAACCCTTAGCGCTTCTTTCCTTGGCTTTAATCATTTTGAGAACTTCTTCCTTAGTTAATTCAGGCCTTGCGGAGATTATCTTGGCGATTATTTCTTCAAGCGTCATTATGCCGACCAGACTTAAATATATCATAGTATAAAATAATCTTTATCTTTTCGGCTAACTTCAAGGCCCTTGGTGAAGACATTAAACTTATTTGGCTGCTTTATCATAGCTTATTTCCGGTCGGCTGAGGAATATGACTGAAATGCCGCTCCTATTCATGGTTGGCTTCGCTCTAATAATATTGGGTTTCGCACTCTCCTTCATCGCTACAATAATCATGTTTCTTTTAGGCCTCCGCTCCCGTAAAGCTAAGGGGGTTAAGGGTGGAGGTCTAATCATGATAGGGCCGATACCGATAATTTTTGGAACGGATAGGGAAACTGTGAAAATACTCATGATCTTATCAATCGTATTGATGGCTGTAGCAATAGTGTTTATGCTGATTCTAGGCTGGCTGTGAGCTGAAAGTGGAGGATTGGGAAGCTGAACGTGAAAGTATGCGAATTATGCGGTGAAAAACCCGCAAAATACATCTGTCAGGAATGCGGCCGAGCTATATGCGAGCGTTGTATGGAACCTTACTCGTGGCTCTGCTTAGAGTGCTATGGGAAAACTGAGAAGTCCATCAGCCCAGAGGATGAGGGAGAAAAACCCTTTCAAATTCCCTTTATGAAACTGTTTCTTCTCGGATTTATCTTGATATTTATTGGGACAATCATTTTGGTCTTGGCCGCTCTCTTCTCTGGGTTGAAGGATTCTCTCGGCTTAATTCTCCTGATAGGGCCGATACCGATAATTTTTGGGGCTGGGGAGTATTCGCTTCCGCTTTTGGTGATTGCAGCTATTTTAACAGTTGTATGTGTGATAGTTTTCATCTTTCTTAGTAGACGTAAAATTAGGCTTCTAGACTGAAAAATTCTTCCTTTAGGAATCTTTCTTAACGGAGAAATTTACTGCCTGAAATGAGGATTCAACAAGTTGAATATAATTTTTGTTAAGCTTTCTCCTTATTTTATTCCATTTTTCTCTAGCCTCATCTTTTAGTCCTTGACTAAGCAATTCACATACACGGCTTAAATCAGTTAGGAAAAATTCCATCCGCTCCTCACGGCAGGCTAATTCAGCTTTCTTCGCGATGGCTAACGCCTCCTCAAACCGACCTAAACGGATAAGTAGAAAACCGGCTTTGCAGTAGATCCATGCAGCCTCAAAATATTCTTGAAGCTGAAAGTAGAGGTCAGCTGCTTTAACATGAAGATTTGCGGATTCATCGAGTTCCCTTATTTTTTGGTAGCAGACAGCAGCATCCCTATAGAGCCCTCCTGCAAGAAGAAGCCTCCCGCTCTCAAACGCTCTTTCAGCAGCATCCAAATAGATGGAAGCGGCTCTCTTAAAGTCACTATTACCCATGAAGTAATCGCCTGCAGACTTAAGGATGTGAAGGCTTTCACCATAATTTTCGAAATCACTCCCTCTAAGCGCAGTGTAGTACCTCCATACTAGGGAACCGCATAAGTTAACCATCTCCATGCTTCCACCCTCTTTGAAGGCTTCCGCAGCCTTGAGACATAACATTATTGCCTTCACAGAGCCCTCCAGATTCTCAGCCGCCCGCATGTAGCATTCGCCAGCTTTTACAGCGAACCTTCTCCGGTTAGCTTCATCGTTAACCACCCCAAAGTGCACCATCAGATAACGGAAGAAACGCGCAGCAGTCTCATAATCGCCTCTATTACGGGCCCTCTCAGCAAGAAATTTAAACTCGACAGGATCGTAATTGCTCAGCTTCATCGAGAGCTATCTCACCCATAAAGATTATCGGTTTCTCAGGAAATAAAATTTTGCATACTATTCTAAAAGGTAGATGGCGGGGGAATTCATGAAGTTTTTTGGAGTAAAAGCAAATCCATATTCAAGAACTTAGTTTTGTTGGCGGGCCCGGGGGGAATTGAACCCCCGACTTCAGGCTGTCTCCACCCCATGAGCTCCGAAGGCTTACGCATAGTTTATTTCCATTTTTACTGCGCCCTATCCTGACTAGGCCACGGGCCCCAAGAATATTAGCGTCGACGTTGCACTAAAGGATTATTGCAGCATCCTCTTATTCTTTAATTTTAATTATTTTTGGTAATTTACCTGTTAAGCCGACGTGTCCATTATGCACTATTATCACGCCTCTAACACCCTTTATGCTTTTAGCTCTTTCTAGGGCTTTATAAATGGATTTTTTAATATTCACGCCCGCGGTGACGTTACATATTGCTGTCGCCGCCGCATCCGCTATGGCAGCGTTCTCCGCAACAACTGTAACTGAATCAGCCTCCCCAAAGCTTATTGTCCGATCAGCCTTCCCCGTGCTTGTCCCTACGCCCAGCGGCGACTCCTCACTGGTGATTAGGAAACCTATTCTTCCAGACAGGTTTCTCTCGCCGGTTAAGATCGAGATTGGGATGTTTTCCTTGGCGGTGAAGGCGGACACTTCGCCGCCATCCTCTACAACAGCAATATTGGCACCCATTTTAAGCAGAGATTCAAGGCAGAGATCAGCTATTACGCCGGCAACGGAGGCCATGGGGCCGACATCCGCCACCCTTGCAGCCTCAGCCATCCTTCGCACGATTAAGGGAGCCTTAGCCCCAACATCTATGGGTTCTAGAGAATATTTGAGGAGAGGGTTTTCCCTCAAGTATTCTGAGAGCTCCATTATATGATGCTTTATTTTCTTAATAGCCTCTGGAATAGCCTCATTTCTATCGGTTTTCACATGAATTTTTGAAGGGCCGATGAGTAAACTGTACTCGTAGACCATTGTTCAGGTCACGGGAGGGATATAGCCTTAACTGGACATGCCGTTACGCATATTCCGCATGCCACGCATTTTTCCTCATCAAATTCTAATGTCCAGTCATCCTTGAACCTTAAGGCTCTTGTTGGGCATGGCGATATGCACGCGCCGCAGGATGTGCATTTCTCCCGGTCTATTCTTAAGGTTTCAGCGAACTCTTGAATTTGCACGCCGGCCTCCCTGAATAGGTTAAGTACCTCCTCAAGCTTTTCTCCGGTTGCAGGTATAGAGATTATTAATTCACCCTTCTGAGCGTTCACTTTCGCCTCAAGTATGTTAATTAATACACCTGTCTTCAGCACTACGCTTGCTAGGATAGGTTTTTCAACAACTCCATGCGAATATGTGAGTTTAACCCTCACGGTTTTCCTCCTCCTATAACCCTTCGGGATATGTCGTCTGTGGTTAGAACTCCGATAACGCGGTTTGATTTGTCTATTACCGGGACTCCGGAGATATTGTATCGGGCCATTCTACGTGCGACAACATCAATCGACTCATTCTCGAAGGCCGTTATAACCTTCCTAGTCATTATTTCCTCAAGCCTTCTCTTATCTTGGGCTATGGCTCTGGCCAGATCCCATGAGGTCACAATGCCTACAAGTCTCCATTCATCATCGACGACTGGCATATGATCTATACCCTTCTCTAAAAGTTTGGAAGCGACGTCCTTTATGTTATCACTTGGCTTAGCAGCGACAACTTCGCGTTTCATTAGATCGCCAACCTTCAGTTCTCTCTTCCTAATCTTTAACGGCTTAAACTTTCTCTCCCTTGGAAGATGGTCAATAGGCTTGGTTAAGAAGAATTTTCCCTCAAGAATCCACTTCTTAAGGGTTTCAGCTATCTCTCTAGCCATTCTATAGCTTGATAAAGAAGAAGAGGGAACATCTCTATCGCCTAAGGAAACCTTTCCGGATCTGAGCTCCGCGTAAGAAACCTTCCTAATAACGGGTCTTAAATCGGGTCTGGTTGGCGCAGCGTAATCACGTACATTAACAATTATGTCCTCATCTTTTAGAGCGGCCGTTTCAGCAACCCTCATGTTTATTATTGGTATCGGTATGCCTACACCAATATAAAGGGTGGTTCCGTAGCGGTGGAATGATGCGCCGCGGAGATATCGGCTGCTCATCTGCTTCAGATCGCCTTTAACCATGAGCGTGGCGAAGCCGGAGCTTGGATTATGTTGGGTTCCCTCGCCAATTACATATCCGATCCCCCCGCCTAGAAAAATTCTTGTTCCGAGACCAATAGTTTCATAGTTTGGATCCTTGCATAGGGGGTTTAGTTGCCCAGCTCCCGTGAAAGTTATGTTTCCATAGTTTGGTAGGAGCGTACCCATGTAAGTGTAGAGAACCCTGTCAGAGCTGTTTGTGGCGGCATCATACTTTTGATAGCAGTTCCTTGGATTAACCAGTACGGCCTGATTTAAATCGTCAATTGTGATAACCGTTTCAATATGCCGTCTTGGATAGCAATCAGTTCCGTAGGATTCAGCTCTTAAAACAATTTCTTTCCCAGAAACTAAGTCTTCTATAACATGTCCGCCGCCATACTCAAGACCTCTAGTTTCACTTAGAGATGCAGCTCCCAAATAGCAGTCCACAGCGGCAAGCCCCTTATAGACTGGCACATCATTCAGCCAGCATTTGGTCATCTTTATTGGGGGATCAGAGTGCCCAAAGTTTAGGAAGACACCTGAGCTGCACATTGCGCCGAATGTTCCGGTGGTTACAACATCAACCTCCTTAGCGGCAACCTCCACACCGCTGCTCTCAACAAGCTTAATCATCTCCTCCGCTGTTAACACAACCGCGTCGCCACGCCTTATCTTCTCATTTATTTCCTCTATTGAACGTAGTTTCTCAACCTTTTCAGTCAAGACTTCCTCCTCCTAAAATCAATTATTGTTTGTAATCGCGTACTTGTCAAGCGAGAATATTCAGTGGTTATAGATATGTAGAGGATTCATTCCCTCCATATGCATTCTTTTACATATTTTTCTGGAATATTTATTCACCATCATATATTTTTTTCTATCATATCATACTTCATTTCTCATGAATGGGGAGAAGAATTGAAGCCGACTAGCTAAGCTAAAATACCGAGTTCAGCATAAGATATTTTATGTTAGAAAATTTGTTAAGCATGCTTCCCGCCTTAACTAAGAGTATAATATCGCTTTTCATAATTGTTGACCCCTTTGGGAACATACCGATTTTCATAGGCTTAACAGAGAAGATAGGAAGAGAGGAGAGGAAGAAAATATTTCATACGGCCACTCTGGCGGGTCTTGTTCTTCTGTTGGCATTCGCCATAGCTGGGAAAGAGATACTGAACATTTTCGGGATCACATTACAGAGCTTTATGATTGCTGGCGGAATACTCCTACTAATAATCGCCATCAGAATATTGATTGCTGGAGGCTGGGAGGAGCATATAACTCCGGAAAGCGTGGGTGTAGTTCCCATAGCTGTTCCACTCCTCGTCGGCCCTGGAGCTATAACTTCAACCATACTTAACCTTCAGGAAAACGGGATACTTGTAACGGTGATCTCGGTGATGATAGTATTCACAGTCGTATGGCTGATCCTACGATTCATCGAGCCGATTTATAGAATGCTTGGAAGGGTTGGCTCAACAATTATTGCAAGGGTTATGGCTCTTCTGATAGCGGCGATCGCTGTCCAGTACATTATAAATGGGCTTCAATCTTGGACTTAACCTTAAAACACGAATGCCATTTTACCTTTCTAGCATGCAAAAGCCGATTCTCTAATCCTGATTCCTTTTCAAGTTAACCCCTATTTTGCCAATATTTTTTAGGTATGCTTGAAAAACTTGCTACCTACAGGTCGAGTATAAACTTCACCGTCACCCCTTCAGGCCTCTCTTCGATTTCCATGCGGTGATAGGTAACCGCTTTTATCCCAATCTTCTGCTCATGCTTTTCCGGGTTGAATGGTTCGCCGTAGATTTTAGCTTTAAGCCTAAGCCCTCCATCCGCTTTTCGCCTTATATCGATCACCTTGAATTTTGAGAAGAGCATGTTTTCAACTTCAAACCTTACGAGGAGATCTTCAAGCCAATTATAGAGAAGAGACTGCTTATCATCCCCTTCAACCTCAACCGTCTCCTCAATTTTCTGCTTAACATCAGCTGTGTCGGTCATAGTCTCAAACATGGCTAACGCAGCGTTCTCAAACGCTTCATTCAAACTTCTGCCGTAGGCAGCTATGTAAGCGTCAGCCATATGCTCCAGAAACTCGAAACCTCTCCTTTCACTCTCCAAGACTATCACCAGCTTATCCTTGAAAATGATAATTTTTAAAACCTTAATATCAGGTTGATATTAAATGTGCTTTGTCTCTAATAGCCTTTATGAATTCAAAAATCAACAATAATGGTTGGGAGCAATGATGGCTGAAGAATGGGATCTAATCATAGTTGGAGCCGGTCCAGCTGGCTTAACAGCTGGCATATACGGCGCTAGAAGCGGGCTTAAAACCTTAATATTAGATGAGAAGCAGGCGGGAGGAACTCTTACCATAATACCCTGGATAGAAAATTACCAGGCTTCTCCAGAAAGATTAGCGGTGAGAAACTTGCGAGGGAGATGATTAGCCAGTGCGTAAGATTCGGGAAACCTATGTTAAGGAACTCACTAATAGAGGGGTTGAAATTCTATGGAATACTAACGTAAGAAAGATAGTAGGTAACTCAAAGGTTAGGGAGATAGCGCTCTACAATAATGAAACTGGAGAAGAGAGGAAACTGCCTATTGATGGAGTTTTCATATTTGTCGGTGAAAAGCCAAACAGCGAATTCGCCAAAGAATCCGGGGTTAAGGTTAATGAGAAAGGCTACATAATTGTAGATACACTACAGAAAACTAACATTAACGGCGTCTATGCGGCTGGTGATGTAACAACGTGTCCCGTGAAGCAGATCGGAACAGCCATCGGCCAAGCGATTATAGCATCAACTGAAGCATACAAGTACGTGAAGAAACCATATTACGCCTAGCAAGTTCATGCCGGAGTTTCCTATACCTTACCTCAAAAAGAAGAGCAACGCACGGTTTCAATCGAAATTTTTAAGTTACGCCAATTAATTTTAATGCTTATCTCAAACTTCAGCTTCTAGTAAGTGATGTGGTAATATGAATGAAGGCAGTTGTGTTAGCTGCAGGTCAAGGACAGAGGCTTAGGCCGCTAACTTTCACCCGTCCGAAACCTATGATACCGGTAGGCGGAAAACCGATTTTAGAGCATCTTCTAAACGCCCTTAAAAAGATAGGGATAGAAGATATCTTGATTGTTGTCAACTATAAAGCCAAGAAGATTGAAGAATATTTCGGTAACGGAAGTGAATTCGGCGTTAGAATCAAGTATGTGCACCAAAAAAGAATTCTGGGAACGGGTGACGCAATAGCTACAGCAGAAGGACATGTGGAGGGAGATTTTCTGGCTGTTAATGGGGATTTACTTCTCTCTGCTGACGCAATAGAACCAGTTGTAGGGATGCATGAAAGGGTTAAGCCGGCTGCTACATTAGCCGCCGTTCACATGGAGCATCCGGAACGTTACGGCGTCTTAAAGATAGACGGTGAACGAGTAACTGACATCCTAGAGAAAATGTCCCCGGAAAACATCTCAAGCAGTCTAGTGAATGCCGGCATATATATGTTCTCAAGCGAGATTTTCGATTTCATAAAACGCACCAACCCCTCTCAGAGGGGCGAACTTGAAATAACCGATTCAATCCGCCTAATAATTAAGGAGGGAGAACCTGTTTTCGCTACAAGAGTTTCTAGCAGAGACTGGCTTGACATCGGAAGACCGTGGGATCTCCTTGACGCCAATATGCGTGCGCTCACATCGATTAAACGGAATATTCTAGGCAGGGTTGAGGATGGAGCCCATATTGAGGGACCGGTTTTCATAGGTGAAGAAACCATAGTTCGCTCCGGATCATATATTGAGGGACCGGTTTTCATAGGTGATGGATGCGACATCGGCCCAAACTGTTACATACGTTCATACACAAGCGTAGGCGGAAACGTTAGGATCGGGAATGCATGCGAAGTTAAGAACAGTATATTGATGGATAAAGTGCATGTGGGTCACCTTTCATACGTCGGAGACAGTGTAATTGGTGAGGGATGTAACTTAGGAGCAGGATTTATCTCAGCGAATCTCCGTTTTGATAAAAAGCCGATCAAAATGTGGGTTAAGAATAAGAGGGTTGATACGGGTAAAAGAAAGATCGGTGTTATTATGGGGGATAAGGTTATGACCGGCGTCGGCGTCCTATCGATGCCCGGCGTGACCATTGGACACAGTAGCTGGATCGGGCCAAACATGGTTATTTACGATGACGTCCCATCGAACACAATACTCATATTAGAGCAACGGATCAAACGTAAAAACTTTAGTAATACAATAAAGTAATAAGTTTGAGAGTGAAAAATAAAGTTCATATAAGTAGGGAGTTAGATAATGTCGGCGGCTGAGAGAAGATTCGTCGCAGAGGTTTCCTCACTCGTTGATAGAATTGTTAATGTTGTAACTGTTGATGGAAAAATATATACTGGAATATTGGCTGGAGTGGATCTTGGAAGCCTAAGCCTATGCCTGTTAGACGCAAAGGATGAAAAGGGGCAGTCAATACCGAAAATTGTGTTGAGGGGAAGCAGGGTTGCTGAAATTCTATCGGTTGAGAAACCCTTCGACCTTAAGGGTCTAGCCGAGAGACTGGAGAGAGTATTCCCAAGAATGGTTAGACTCTATGAAAAAGAGGGTTTCATATGGGTTATGGACAGAATTAAAGTGACACAAGAGGGTGTGGTTGAGGGCACTGGACCGGCAGCTGAGAGAGCGCAAAGAGTATACGAGCAATTCGTACGGGAGACGAAAGGCGGATAAAAAATGTGCGGAGAAAGACTTTTCTCTGTGTTTACATAGCTTTGGCTCTATAACTTAATCTCTAAATCAACCATTCAGGTTTTGTTCTCTTCTCTTTTCTCTTAGATAATGCTCCGAAATCGAAGGGTGATAAAGCGCTTATCAAATCGGTTGGATCGCCTAAATCGCTTAAATCGATTTCAATTTTTAATATTCTGGATAAAGCCTTTAAAAGTTCAATAGCAGCCTCCTTATCCGGGCGATTCCCCGGGGTTTCAAAGAGTAAACATAACCCTCTCATACCACGCAGTTTACACATTCCAACCAGAAGGCCGGCTACGCCGAAGATCTGAATGGTTAAGGCTTCAGCGCCAAGGTTCTTAGCCGTTTCCGCTGTTTCAAGATCTGAAGCGGCGAAGTATAGTTTAGGTTTGGCGATAGGCTTTCCAGGCTTATAGCCGCCAAGCGTTATGACAAATCTGCAACCTAAGCTCTCAGCAATGTCAAGGATGCGCCCGCAGAGCTCATATTGCCCCCGAGCGGTAAGCGCCTGCGTATTTCCGTATAGGAGTATCAGGTCCCGCCCGCCTATATCAGGGTTTCCCCTACAGTAGTATAGTTGATTAATTGGGTAGCTGAAGGAACCATTCTTATTCGTGATAACTACATCATGGAAGTAGGAGGATCTGATCTCGCAGAAAAGCTTCGCCTTCAGCCTCTTTATGAGGTATGCGACAGCTATGTTTGCGACGAGCCCTATGCCTGGAAGCCCCTCAATAAGGACTGGATCATTTAAACGGGGCTTTTCATACATTTTCACTTCGCACACCAAGCATTTTACACCTTCTCAGATCAAAACCTAATTTAATATGCAGATCGGATATAATTAAATGTCGTGGTTGGTGCATTCGAACCTATGATTGAATTTGAGATCCGCGATAGAGACCTCTTAGCGAGGATTGGTAGGCTTAAAACGAAAAGTGGGGTAATTGAGACCCCGGTCTTTCTCCCGGTTATAAATCCGGTTAAAGAGATTGTGACGCCGAGGGATCTGTGGGGGGATTTCGGCTGCAGATCTCTAATAACAAACGCGTACATCACAAAAAAACATTTCGGCGAAGAGGCGAGAGAGAGGGGAATTCATGAAATACTTGGGTTCCCAGGCGTGGTGATGACTGATTCAGGCGCATATCAGATTCTTGCCTATGGAAATGTGGAGGTAACTAATGAGGAAATCATAAGATATCAGGAGGAAATTGATACGGACATTGCAACGATACTTGACGTCCCAACAGGCTGGGATGTCACCCTAGAACATGCTGAGTACACTGTTAGGGAAACATTGAGGAGAGCTAGAGAGCTGGAGCGCCTAAAGACTCGTGTGGACATAGCTTGGGTTGGACCGATTCAAGGAGGCTGCTACATTGATCTCGTCGCACTCTCAGCTAGAGAGATGGGTAAGCTTCAATTTGACATACACGCCTTAGGCAGTCCAACACCTCTCATGGAACAGTATCTTTTCAGCAGGCTTGTTAACATGATTCTTGCAGCTAAAATGAATATTCCGGTAAACCGGCCTCTCCATCTTTTTGGAGCTGGTCACCCCCTCATGTTCTCTTTGGCAGTTGCTCTAGGATGCGATCTCTTCGATTCAGCGGCCTACTCGCTTTTCGCCAGAGAAGGCCGGTACTTAACCGATTACGGTACTATGCGTCTTAAGGATCTTGATTACCTTCCCTGTTCGTGCCCAGTCTGCACTAAACGTGAACCCAAGGAGCTCAAGGAGATGTCTAGGGATGAAAGGGAAAGAGAATTAAGCAGGCACAATCTGTACGTCTGCTTCACTGAAATAAAGAGAATTAAGCAGGCGATAGCTGAGGGAAGACTCTGGGAATACTTAGAGATGAAAGCTCACAGCCATCCATCACTTCTCCAAGCGCTTAGGGAACTGCAAAAATACAGCGGTTACATTGAGAAAAACAGCCCATATACCAAGAGGAGGGGGCTGTTCTTCTTTAGCTCAGTGGGGTTAGCGAGGCCCGAAGTGATCCGTCATGCTGAGAGATTGAAGAAGAGATATACGCCGCCGAAATGGGCTGAGATCTTACTTTTAGTGCCTGATTCCGAGACCAAGGACATCCGCAAACGTAGGCGCCTCAAAAAGGTTGTTTCAACCGCATGTAGAAAACTTAGCTTAGACCCAAACGTTCTTCACGTGTGCTTTTATGCGCCGCCATTCGGCGTTATACCAGCAGAGCTCGCTGAAACCTATCCCTTATATCAGTATGAATGCGCCTATCCGCCAGACGGTGATACCCTTAATCACTTAATCGAGGAAATAATGGAATACATCGCTAGTACACCTTACAAAACCGTGGTGATCCTAGGGAGGGATTTGTGGAGCAGGACTGTGGCGGAGATTTGCGTCGAAAAAGCCTCGGAATGGAAGGTTAAAGCCAAAGTGTTGAGCTTAAACATTTAATTTCTAAATTTTTATACATAACTGCGTGAACTACCCCGCCCTCTCGGACGGGTCTTCTTGCGGAGCTTAGATAAAGATTTGAAAAAGTTAATATTGGTGACTTAAATAATTAATAAGGTTAAGAGAAGTGAGAGCTATTCCTCTATGAGAACTGGACGGTGGAGATAATTTCATTGGAGATTAAGTTTTTAGGTGGGGCAAAAGAGGTTGGTAGAGCCGCTGTAGCTGTGAAGACGAGTAAAACGCAGATTCTGCTTGATTACGGAGTTATGCTCAATCACACACCCGGTTTTCCGATGCACATTCCGCCGAGGGAAGTTGATGCGGTAGTTATAACACACAGCCACCTAGATCATTCTGGGGCAGTTCCAATCTTCCATATTAGCGAGATGAAACCAGTTTATGGAACAAGCCTAAACTTGGGCCTCACAAGCCTACTAATAAAAGACTTCATTCATCTATCAAGCTATTATCTGCCATATGAATACATAGAACTCAGATCGATGGTTAGAAAATACGTAAACGTTGGTTATAGGGAAGAGGTTAAAGTAGGCGATATAAAGTTTGAACTGCTGAACTCCGGTCATCTTCCGGGAGGAGCCTCGGTACTCGTTGAGGCTGAAGGAAAACGTTTACTTTACACAAGCGACTTCAATTTAGTTGAAACTCGGCTTCTCCAAGGAGCTGATCTAAACTATGGAGAACTAGACGCTGTTATAATCGAGAGCACATATGCTGATGAGGATCATACTGAACGAAAAATTCTTGAAGATAAATTTATCGAAGAAACCATCGAGATTGTGGAATCTGGTGGCACAGTTCTTGTTCCAGCATTCAGTGTTGGCCGAGCCCAAGAAATAGCGTGCGTGCTAACAGCCCATCACTTTGAATACCCGGTTGTCATAGACGGAATGGCACGGGAGGCCAGCAGAATAATGATGAACCATGTTGAATTTCTCAGAGATCCACGGCTTTTCATGGATGCTGTTCACTCAATTGGATGGATTGAAGACTCAAGGGAGAGAAAAAAGGTAGCGAAGAAGCCTGGAGTTATAATAGCGCCAGCTGGGATGCTGAAGGGCGGGCCGGCAGCCTACTACGTCCAAGTGGTTGGGAAGAAGTCTAGAAACGCTGTCTTTTTAGTTGGATATCAGATTCCTGGAACGCCTGGACGTGAGCTTATGGACAAGGGCAGATGCGTTATAGATGGCAGGGTTCGCAAGATTAAGGCTAGAATAGGCTTTTTCGATTTTTCATCCCATTCTGGAGCAAGGGAATTGAAGGAGACGATTAAACGGTTGAAGGGAAAACCCGTTGTCTTCACATTCCACGGGGCTGACGGAAATTGCGAAAGATTCGCGAAGTGGATTAAGGAAGAGGTTGGCCTAGATGCTAAGGCTCCAGATACTGGAGACACCTTCACAATTTAGGTTTTGAGAGATGAGGTTTTTCATAATTCGAATCGGTAATGTTGAAGGGAAGATTCTAGATTTCATCCAGAGGGGTGTAGAAGAAGCCTTTTACGGGGTTATTTGCGAGTTTCTTGAGGGCATCCTTCAATTACCTGAAGAAGCCTACAACCCCTTAAGGCGGCAGTACATCTCAGAGCCATTGTTGAGTAAAATATCGAAGTACGCTTTAAGAATTGAAGAAAAAGTGAGAGAAACCTCTGTGGTATTAGGCGTTACTGATGTTGACCTATACACTCGTGGAATGAATTTTATTTTCGGCGAGGCTCAATGCCCAGGAAAAGCCGCAGTAATATCGCTTTTCAGACTTAGACCAGAATTTTATGGGGAAGAGCCAAATGAACAACTTTTCATTGAGCGCGCCATTAAGGAAGCTATCCATGAACTAGGCCACACAGTTGGCTTAAGACATTGCAGAAACCCCCTCTGCGTCATGCATTTCTCGCTTCACATAGGTATGACTGATGAGAAGAATCCGAGGTTTTGCGAAAAATGCGCTGAAGAACTCAGATATAAATTTATAATTCCCTAAATAAAGCCTTTAGAGGATTATAGTGGGAGTAAACATGATCCGCGTGTTAGGAATTGTTGGAAGCCCAAGGTCCAATGGCAATACAGAGAGACTTGTTGGTGAAGCGTTGAAGACGTCTGCCGAGAAGGGAGCTGAAACAGAGCTTATAAAACTGACAGATAAAGAGATTAAGCCATGTGACGCGTGTCTATCCTGCAGAAAAAATGGTGAATGCCGAATAAAGGATGGCTTCCAAAAGATTTTTGAGAAAATGATTAGAGCTGACAGCGTAATATTAGCTTCACCGGTCTACTTTGGATCTGCAACGCCACAAATAAAAGCCCTAATCGATAGAGCTGGATTTGTTTCCGGGGCGAGGGGCGGGTTTTCGAGAATAAGGTTGGCGGACCCCTAGTTGTAGCTAGAAGGGCAGGCCAAAACTTCACCTTCGCTCAGCTACTATTCTTCTTCCTTCATAAGGGGATGATAGTTCCAGGATCCACATACTGGAATATAGCCTTCGGAATGAGGAAAGGCGATGTTACGAAGGATGAGAAGGGTCTAGTGACTGCGAGGATCTTTGCTAAGAAGATGGTTTGGTTGATAAAAAAGATTAAGGGTTTAAACTGAGGATGCTTACTGATCTAGTATAACAGCTTCTCTAAAATAAGTCTCAATTATCTTACTAATGACAGGGAAAATGCTAGTCTTGGGTTTTATGGATATTCCGGCTTATTCACCGATAATCTTCCTGAGTTCATTAAGCAGTATTTTTGCATGTTTGAGAGCTTCTTCAAGAAATCTGTATCCTCTATAAGGGGCCGCTGCAGCCTCAATTTTTGAAATCTCAACGATACTTTCTTTCAGCTTCTCCTTATCCATTCTGATTAAGGATTCTCTCAGATCCCTTAGGAACGTGAGAAATCTCCTAGCATCATAATAGGAAAAAGAGTAGTAGGGTTTAATCATATTCTCTATGGCCTCTATCTCACGCAAAGCAGCATCTACACTCAAACCTTACACCAGTAAATACCTAAAAAACGGCGGGATATAAATAATTGAATTAATTCAATTTGTTTAAGAACGGAATCCATAATCCATCCAATCGAGAGAGTTTTTTATCTCTTAATTGGTTTTTCATGCGTTAGTGTAAGTAGGCCGACTGCGAGAAGTATTCCTCCAACGATCTGCATTACAGTCACGTACTCTCCAAGTGTGAACCATGCTAGGAAGGCTGTGAAGAATGGGGATGAGAGTTCTGTAAGTGCAACTTGACCAGCTTTCAGCCTCCTAAGCCCCTCATAATAGAATATGTATCCTAGACCCACAGTTATCCCAAGAACCACTTGGTAGGGTGATTTGATCACCAGTTGATTCAGAATTAGTAGGATGGGAATGAAAACGGTTGACGCAGCTAGGAATCTGTAGCCTACAATTAGAATGCTGTTGAGACTTTTTGTTAGACGCTTGCCGGGTATGGCTACGAAAGCCCAGCAGAGGGTTGCGAATAGAATTACAAGGTCGCCGAGATTACCGAACCTTAGATTCAGAAGGTTCTCTAAGCTTCGACCGGTGATCAAGATTACTGCTGTTCCTATAAGCAGTCCTCCTATCAAATCGTTTTTCTTAAGTTTCTCCTCGAGGAAAAAGAACCCTAAGATTGAGACGAAGAGCGGTTGTAAATGGGCGAGTAGAGTTGCATTAACGGCGAACGTTAAAGTCAATCCTAAGAAATAGGCTGCTGGAGCTAACACCGAACCAACCAACCCAATTAGAAGAATATCTCTTAGCTGGGAGGGCTTAACTTTCATAGATTTTCCACTTAAAGAAAGATATGCGAATGCCGTTATCGCCGCGAAGAACGATTCTGAGGCGGCTGCCTGCATGAAATTTAGAGATGCAAGCAGCATCTTACCTAAAACAGCCTCAATAGCCCACATAAGGCCAGCTAGCACGCCGAAAGAGATGCCGATAACCTTCCGATCAACCATCCTGAACACTCTTTTCAGTAATACATTATGAGCTTGAAAGCCTCTAACAATCTTAAAGGTTGTGTTAAAAACGGAAAACACGCCACCTTGAAAACCCCTAAGCTCCTAGACAAAGATGAAAATGCAAAAGGCACTATATAACAAGAAACTATTCTTACGGAAAAGATTAGTATGGCTAAATATATCGGAATATGAAGAGTAAGAACAGGAGAATTTTTTTATGAAGAAGGAAGTGAAAAAGGCAATTTCGCTTTTCATAATTCTCTTTCTAACATGGCAAGGGCTTTATTTCATTACCATCAGCTTTCCAATTCTCAGCCAATATTGGTTGCTCGCATATCTCATAGTACTCATGGTAGCAGTCTGCTTCTTCATCCTTGACAAACAGAAAGCAGGCGATCTGGGATTGAGGAAAACTAAATTTTGGAAGAAATATATTGCAGTCGGCTTTGTTCTCGCAGTTTCTTTACAATATCTATTGGATCGCACTGGGCGCATCTATATTTTCAATAGGTCCTATATGGCGTACTCAGCATGGCATCTTCACCATTCCCTATGATTTATCCCTTGCATTAGTAGTCGGTTTCGTCGAAGAGACATCCTTCAGGGGATAGATTCTTCTTAGGGCTCTTCTACATGTATGCGGATAAAACAACTCTTGGAACCGTAACTTACCACGCGTCTTCCATCTTTATCGAGAGTTTAGTACCATTCGGCCTCGCAACCTCCGTGTTTATGGGACATCTTCTGAGTACAACGGTTTACGCCATATACATTCTTATACTTATTCTCCTCAAGAGAGAAGGATAGCTATAAAAACATGGACCGATGGGAATATTAGAACTCTTTTTATCTTCTCTAACTTCATTAGGATAACTTAAAATTGCGGATGGGAGAAAGCATATGGTGGCTGGTGATTCAAAATTGACTGGCTCTGAAAAGCCTAGGAGGGTTCTTTTCGTCTGCACAGCGAACATCGATCGCAGTCCAACAGCCGAGGGACTGCTGAAAAGTGTCGGCGGATTTGAGGTTCAGTCAGCGGGGGTATGGTTTAATGCTCGGAGAAGGGTATCTGAGGAGCTTATTGATTGGGCTGACCTAATATTCGTTATGGAAGAATATCATAAAGAGGTTATATTGGCTCTAAAACCAAATGCGGAGAATAAGATAGTGGTGCTTAACATACCTGATATATATCCAAGAAATAGTCCGGAGCTAATAAGACTGCTAAAATCAAAGCTAGCTGAGTATTTAGAAGTAGATTGGACTCAAAAATAGACTGCGCGGGATCAAGATGGGGGTAGAACCGATACTAATTTCCAATTTTGGAAGAAAAATTTAAGTTTGAACACAGTTACGCTTGGATTTCATTCAAAATACCTTCATCGCCCAGAGTATTCCGTTTAGGAGGTGCATTTGAAACCATTCTTCATTCCATAACTCCCTGAAGTGCCCAAAGGCCGTATAGAAAACTCTTCCTTCTCCATACTTGTGGCACCAGCATAGCGCATAGTCATTGTCCGGTCTGGTTCCCTTACTCAGGTCAACTGAGCCGTTATCTAGCCTTATTAGAACATGAGTTCTCTGGCGGGACCAGTTCTTGAAGGCGTAGACTTCTTCCTTAACCCTAAATTTCTCGGGTAGATGTCTGGTAGCGGGATGATTTCTATCTTCCACTATCACTGTAACCTCTTGGGTCCATGGGTGACTATGAAAGTATCCGCCAACCATCACGCCGTACTCTGGGAATTTATAGAATGTGTCCGCTGCATTATGCACACCTATGAAGCCTTTTCCGCCCTTAATAGCGTTTATGAAGCAATTTTTCTGTTCTTCTGTCAGGGGTAGCTCGCCTGAAGTTGCAAATAGAATCGAATCGAACCTTTTAAGATCATCACAGTTTAGGAGATGGCATTCATCTGTGGCGGTAACATCAAACATTCCGGATTCCAAGCCTAAAGCTTTCACAATCTCTTTGGCGACTGGTAAGTACTCATGTTTGAAGCCTGCTGAATGCGTTATCATGAGGAGCTTCTTCACGTCCTCAAACCTCATTGTGGTTTTCAAGCGGCTTATCTAAGTAATAAACGCGGTATCTTATTATACTTTTTCGATCAACTAGAGGTATGCCAGAAACATTTGCTGGCTGATTCCACTATACTCCAACTCCTTTCTGGTTGAGGCTTAAATTTTTAAAGATCAAAAATCTTATTGCCTTTAGGGTGTGTCTGAATGGTTAGTGCGGTTAACTTCGTCGGCAGAGACGTTATCTCAATAAAGGATTTCACCCGGGAAGAGATAGATTATGTCTTAAAGACCGCCAGTAAGATGGAGGCTCTTATTAAGACCGGCTCTGATGTTCTTAGGGGGCGAATTATGGCCACATTATTCTTTGAGCCGAGCACTAGGACTAGACTGAGCTTTGAAGCTGCCATGTATAAGCTAGGCGGCTCAGT
>CAZGXE010000006.1:0-8698 GCA_964529605.1 uncultured Candidatus Bathyarchaeia archaeon
TTCAGGATTTCCATTCAAAACCAAAAGAGATATTAATTGTCGTGTGTTTTTATGCTAGGCTGAGATGAGTAAAAGAGAGAAAAATACGGGGTGAAAGTGGAATTGAGCGAAGGATGGATAAAAGCCTCAGAGAGAACCTTAGAGAGAATAAGAAAATTCTTAGAGAAAAAGGATATGGATAGGCTTGAACTGATTCAGTCTATGCGTTTCATTTTACTTGCACTTCACAGAAGCCTACTAGGATGGATGAACTGGGTGAACAATCCAGATATAATGGTTTCCTTTGATAAGGAAGAACTTGCTGAAATGAATAGAAAATTAGGGGGATTTGTCCAAGAATTCATAAAATATGATATTGAAGTCACGAAGCAGGGTGCAATAAAGAGTGGCATAGTGGTGGAAGCAAGGCGAGAAGCTGAGGAAAGAGCAAGAAGAGGAACAGGCGAAACCTTTTACATTTAGCAGGGAAAAATAAAGGCGGATACGGAAAGCCGACTACTAAGATTGGATCTAAACTTTTCTCGGAACCTTAAAGTGAGATTCTTTTCCTTGGCTTACATATTCGCCATTAAGTTGCTCACGAATTATTGAGGCTATTCTTGCAAAATTCTCTGGGCCGAGATATTGCCTAGGCTTAACGATTATATATTCATCAGTGATCTCGAAGAGCAGGAGGCCTAAAAGATCCCGCGGGAAAAATCTCTGAACATCATTAATTGTCCTCAATTTTTTGGCTTCACCTAAACCTGAAGTCAGCTTTGCCTCAATATGTAAACCTACGTATGCTTTGAGCACTCTTGAGATTTCGGCAAGATCATCTGAGAGAAGTTTGAGCACTCTTATTAAATCATCTATGCGCCTAAGAACATCTTTAATTTCAGTCTCTTCCTCACCCAATGTTCCTTAACACTCACTTCGGCATAATGAGTTTACGTGGAGAGAGTAAATAGATTCTCTTTACTTTTCGAACCTACTAATTTATTTTCTTTTCCATATTATTTATAGTTTCCCAAAAAAGATGAAAAAAGGATGTTGCACCATTAGATAGCATCTCCATAATCACATCAACCTGTCGGACAATGAAGTATTAATAAATGATAAATCAGAAAAGTCAAAACTTATCTTACCCGCGCCAATATTTTAAACTTGATAATAGCTGATGACTTAAGGGGAAAGAGCGCTGAAATGCTTGAGATAGATGGCAGTCAGAAGAGTGGCAGTGGAACGATATTGCGTCTGTCAGTCGCCTTGGCCGGCATACTGGGTGAAACATTACATATCTACAATATACGGAAGAAACGCAGTGAACCTGGTCTAAGACCCCAGCATTTAGAGTCGGTTTTAACGGCCGCTAAACTCTGTGACGCTGAGGTAAAAGGCGCGTTCTTGGGATCGCAAGAAATATGGTTTAAGCCTAGGGGGATAAGCGGTGGAGAAGTGTACGCTGAAATTGGCACAGCCGGTAGCATACCGATGCTAATAATGACTGTTCTGCCAATATGCGCATTCGCCAAACAGTCTATTACGCTGAAAATCTCGAAGGGCGGAACAGATGTTAGACACTCGCCTACAACAAATTATCTTATAAATGTCTTTCTCAGAATCCTCGGTAGGATGGGGCTTAAAGCCCGGATAGAAGTTAGAAAATACGGGTACTATCCAAGGGGGATGGGTGAAGTCACATTAAGGGTTCAGCCATGCAGGGATCTTAAGCCTATAAGACTTGAGGAGTTTGGTGAAATAAAAACTGTTGGGGGAATTTCAGTTTGCACTTTCTTAGCTGACAGGAGGGTTGCTGAGAGACAAGCGAGAGAAGCTGAGAGGCTTCTTCGGGTAAGAGGGTTAAATCCAAAGATTCGCATATTAAATGATTTCTCAAACCCTCTGCAGAAGGGCAGTTCGCTGGTTTTATGGGCTGAAACGGATAAAGGCGCTTTGATTGGAAGCGACTCAATAGGTGAGATTAGAAAGACAAGCGAGAAGGTGGCGAGAGAGGCTGTTAGGGGCTTACTTGAGGAGATTGATGCTAAAGCAACCGTTGACGTTCACATGGCGGATATGCTTGTTCCATATGTGGCTTTGGCCAAAGGTGAATCCGCCTATCTAACACGAATGATATCTGATCATCTTGAAACAAACATATGGCTTGTGGAGAAAATTTTAGGTGTAAAATTCAAGATCAAGAAGATTAACGGCCTCTTCAAGATTGTAAAAGAATAGTGTTTAAGAGGCGATATTTGAGATATGTTCAGAGCTAAAGTAAGAGGAATATACAGTACAGCCCTAACACGCCTACTATTAGATAACGGCTTTAAAATAGTACAGCCCTCAGCACCGATAAGAGAGAGGTTTAAGCTGCCAGAAGCCTCCGGGGAGGAGCAACCTAATCTGGAGATAAGCGACAGATTCGATAGGCAAGGTGTCAACGTGATGGGTGAGGGAACAGCTGTTGAAAAGTTCGCTTCAATACTATTTAATACGCTCAACGACGTCATCACCAGACGGAAAATTTCAACCTACGCATCCATGCAGATGAGTGTCAGAGAAAACAATCAGTTGGGTCTGATGGGGATTGTAGGGGAACCCTTAAGGGGGAGAGAATTCTCGGCTTCCCGGAGGAGAATCAGAATCGATGTGGAATTCCCAAGCCTCTCAAAGAGAAAGCTCGATGAGATTAGAAGCATAGTTGTTCCAACATTAAGTGGACACCACTACTATAGGGCATGCGGTGGGAAAATCGCATACATGCTTGAGATGGCTGAGAACCTTCTTAAGAAAGGTTGTCCTCACGGGGAGGTTGAAAAGCTCTTCAAAGAGGTCATACAACATGAATACCCCTATGAAGGGGCGAAAATAAGCATAGAACATGTTAAGATTAATGGTAGAGTATTCCATTTAGGCGAGGGACGCATATTGTTTTTTGATGAAAAAAATCAAAAAATTAGACTTCTGAGGATTTTCTCAACGCCTGGAGTTTATGATGGGCTTAAAGTGCGCAAGAATCCTGGAGATTATGCGATTACAACTATGAGGATTGGAGAATGGAACTTTCGAACATCCTACTTCTCGAAGGATGGAGAATATAAGGGCACATATGTCAACATAAACACGCCCATAGAATTCTATCCAACCAAAGTTAGATACGTTGATCTAGAAGCTGACATATGTATGTGGCCGAATGGGAAAATTAAAAAAATAGATTTTGAGAAACTTGAAGAAATGGTGCACTACGGTTACATATCTGAGAGGCTGAAAAGAACAGTTTTGGAAAAGATAGATGAGGTCTTGAACACTTTGAATCCAGAAGCAGAGAAAGAAGTTCAGTATATCACAAGCCTAGGTAACAGCGGTTGAAAGAAACCGAAATCTATGAGGAGGAAAATAAAAAATATATCTGAGATGATGCAGCTACTTCTATTGGGTGAAGGAAACCATGGGCTCTCTCAAACTGAAGCTTACAATGTTCGCAACCTTGGCGGCCATAATAGGAATGTCCACACTTTTCCTCACCATTATACTTTCATTACTTGGAACATTCGATGTGCTAACGCTAGGCATATTTGTGGTCTTCATTAACGTATTGCAGTGGCTCTTAGCGCCATACCTTATAGATGCAATGTACCGCACCAAGAAAGTTCCGAGATCCAAAGATCCTGAACTATACGAGATAGTTGAGAGGGTGAGCGCTAGAAGCGGCGTAAAAACCCCGGAAATTAGAATTGCCCGGATTCCGATACCGAATGCATTCGCATATGGCTCACCGTTAACTGGGAATAGAATAGCAGTTACAACGGGTCTATTAAATACGCTGGATATGGAGGAGGTGGAGGCAGTCATAGGCCATGAGATCGGCCATCTAAAGCACCGTGATGTGCAGGTAATGATGTTTGTTTCACTATTGCCGGCAATCTTCTATTATGTTGGCTACTCACTAATGTGGTCATCAATGTACTATAGAGGCGAAAGAAGTGAGCGGGGAAACGGAGGCTTACTTGTGTTAATAGGCGCGGTCAGCATACTCATGTACTGGATTTTAACGCTATTCACACTGTATCTGAGTAGGCTTAGAGAGTATTATGCTGATAGACACAGTGCAACGGTTGTGGAGGATGGAGCGAGAAAGCTCTCTGAGGGACTGGTTAAAATCATCCATTCAACCACAAGGTTACGCGGACGCTACAAGGAGCTAACGGGACTAAGCTCCTTTAAGGCTCTATTCATATCCGACCCGGACCGCGCCGAAAAAGATTCGATGATGCTTTCAAAAATCGGCGTATCGAAAGGCGACAGGGAACTGGTGGCGAAATACTTGAACCGTAAAGTAACAATGCTGGATCAGATAGCCGAATTATTCTCAACCCATCCGAACATAGTTAAGAGATTAAGAACTCTGCAGGAACTTGCGTAAATAACCAATGAAACCTCAAGCCTTATTTTTGGCGGTTCCTCCTTTTTACTACTAACGGACTTAAATTCTGCTAAGCAATGTTGGGCTTTAAAATTTTATATTTATGGGCTAGCTTCTGTTCTTGTGAGGATGCGGCTTGAGTTTAGAGATGGATTTTGAAGTTCCCTCATGGGATGAAATATATGATATGCTACTTATTCTAGCTGATCTGATTAGAAGAGATCTCTTTTCACCAGATGTTATCGTCGGTGTTTCCCGCGGAGGATGGCCTCCAGCCAGAGTTATGTCAGATTTACTTGGAAACGTTGAATTAGCTAATATACGTGTTGAATTTTACCGTGGTGTTGCTGAGGCTAGAAGTGAACCAGTTATAACGCAACCTCTCTCATTGCCAATTAAAGAAAATAAGGTACTTATCATGGATGATGTCGCTGATACCGGTAAAAGTCTCAAGCTTGTTAGAGAGCATGTTAAGGAGCAAGGTGCCAAAAAAATTAGAATTGCAACTATCTATTATAAACCCTGGAGCATAATTGTCCCAGATTACTATGTGAAGGTTACAAGGCGATGGATTGTATTTCCGTGGGAGAGGAAAGAGACTGTGAGAAATCTTGTTGATAGATGCAGGCGGAAGGGCATACCGATCGAGGAGATGCAGCGGAAACTGGAGGAGGGAGGCATGGATAAGCGTCTAATCAACCGATTCGTAAAGGAGGTTCTGAAGGAAACATATGATAGGGACGAGGGTTCTGGATAAGTATCTGGTTGTTGAAGGATTCAGGAATATTAAAATCGATAACATAGACAGAGTTCTAAAATTGATTAGGATGAAGGCTGAAAACTGCCAAGTTCAAGTTGTAGACACTGCTTTAGTGGCTGGTTTTGAACATGTTTACTTCTCGGTTTTAAACGCGTTAAAATCTTTCAAATCCGGCGTGAACATATCCAAGAGCCTTGCAGTAGAAGTTATGCTTTTTATTTCAGGCCAAGATCAAATTAGGAGGGCGATTGAAATTTTAGGTGTTAAACCCTCCTCGTCCAGCGTTGCTGTGATACTCATCGCTGATAGCCGTGAAGAAGCAATCTCCGCGCTTGACAGAATCTCAAGCATCTTAGGCGGCGATAGGGATCAAGGCGTCATTGAGCTGACAGAAGAGAAGATACCCATCATAATGAACGCATTCGCAATCTCTAATCTTGAAATAGAAGCCGCTATGAGGAACTCGCTGAAGAACGCGTTGAAAAGCATTCTAATTGAGCGGGGCGCTCTTCTGGTTACACAGCGTTAAACAGCCAATCTTAGGAGACTCTTTCCTTTGTAACTGAAAGTATATCGTCAGGCTTAATTACCGAAACTCCTGTCAGCCTCCCAAGAACTTCAATAAGAATTATCTTATCCGGGTTGTTTAAGTCAACTTTTCGGTTCAGATTTTCTACGGCCGCCTCAATAATCTCTCTTGTTGGCATGTTTGAGTGCCGTTTCTCAACTGTAACGCGGAAACTCTCATTCTCCAAGATTTTATGATGAAGCCTTGCGGAAGCCTTCTTTATCTCCTCGATTCTTGTTCTCACAACTATTTCTATTGGAAGAACCCTTAGAACATATCGGAACTCCCACGGTCTCTCCTTAAGAAGACTTCTTAATCCTTTAATAGCCTTAAAGGGATCCAAATTGGTTTTAGCAACAATTAAACCCGAAACCTCTGTTTTATCAACTGTTGACTCCTTATCACCAAGCTCGCCTAGAAGAAACCATATCTCCGAGCAAGCGTTATGCTCGTTCCCTCGAGATGTTGATATGAGCAAATTGAAGTCTTCCATAACCATGTGGCAAGATTCCCCCTGATGTTTAATTGGATACATATCTTTTAATGTTTCTCCATAAAAAGGCAAAATGGGAGCGCAGTTACTCTTTCTTTCCGAAGAATTTCCCCTTTTGCTCTGGCACTAGGTTTGGTGGAACCATCCCCGTCAAAGCCGCTCGCACATTTTCTATGCACATTAATGCCATCTTCCTCCTAGTTTCAGTAGTGTAGGTTCCTATATGCGGCGCTAAAACCAGATTCTCCATTTTTATCAGTGGACTATTTAGCGGGAGAGGTTCCTTCTCAAATACGTCCAGTCCAGCTCCTGCAATCCTCTTCTCTTTTAGAGCTCTATATAGGGCCTCCTCATCTACGACTGGACCCCTAGATGTGTTTATTAGGTATGCTGTCGACTTCATCAGCCTGAACTCCCTCTCACCTATTAATCCTCTTGTCTGGGGTGTTAATGGAACATGCACGGATACAAAGTCGGAGTTTCTTAGGAGAGTATTTAAGTCCACATAGCTGGCTTCTAATGATTTTTCGGCCTCAGCCTTGCGTTCTAAATCATAGTAGATTATCTTCATACCGAAGGCTTTCGCTCTCACGGCGACTTCATATCCTATACGTCCGAGACCGATTATTCCAAGGGTCTTACCATAGAGATCCACACCCATCTTGAGTTTAGCTTTTTCCTCCGCTGGTTTCGCCCATTCCGCTCTCACATATTCATCTGCTTTTATAAGCCATCTTGATAGGCAGAGCATTAGACCGAAAGTGAGCTCTGCAACAGCATGCGATAAAATCCCAGGCGTATGAGTAACGTAGATACCCCTTCTTGCACATGCATTAACATCAACATTATCGTAGCCTACTCCGTACCTTGCAATAACCCTTAGCTTTGGGAAATAATTGAGCACTCTCTCATTCATGGGTTCAAGGGCCAATATTATGGCCTCAGCTGACTTCATTTCCTCCGGGATTTCTTCACCCCTAAAAGTGCCGAATACGACCTCCGCTATATCGCTTAATTCCTCCTCAAAAAGATACGGATTGTCTGACCTCACATGCAATGAGACTGCAACTTTAGGTTTCAAGCATACCTCGCCTCCATAAATAAAATTTCGGGACTAAAAGGAAAACATAAGGATTTACCTTAAAAATCTTAAAGGAAAACCTTCAGTTTTTGGTCAGCGGAGGTTAGTTCCATAAGGCGTCACAGCCACTCCCTAAGAAGGAGGGCTCCGCGCCGTCGCCATGCATCATCCCGAAATACAATTCATCTAAGAGCTATTTATCGTTATAGTCTCAGTTAAAATCGGAATCTAGCTAAAAAGCTGGGTGGGAAAGCACAAATCATGCTATTGATCTCTTTAATCACCCTAGAAGCTAGAAGCGACGGGAGAAGCGAACTCTGTTAAAATCTTATTCGCCATTTCCATCCTTATGCATTTCATACATTTATCCATTTGTCCATTTTGGCGCACTTAAAAGGCTTTTATATCAAGGAACAATTTATATCATTATAGTGAAATTTGTGGATATGAAGAATAAGCTAATCAGATTCTTGAGGGAACAGATTGAGATTGAAAATAAGATCGTTAGCTCCCTTAACGCTTCTTTAGACGAGATTAAGAATCCATCTGTGAAGGGCGTTTTGAGGGGGAATATCGCTGGATTCCGTTAAACACGCTGAGATGTATACCTCAGCCATACAGATCCTCACCGGAGTGGGACAAGCACTTAAAGAGGAACATCTAGAGAAGCAGAAGAAACTCGTTAAGGAGCATATAGATATGGAGAAGAATCTTATAAGAAGAATAGTTGAAAAGCTTCCTACAATAAAGAATGAAAAGGTTAAACTTCTACTGGAGGCAATACTTGCAGATGAAAGAAGACATCATCAGCTTCTAAATGAGGTGCTAAAGCTCATTGTAAAAGGCGAAACCATAACTGATGAGGAATGGCTGGATCTAATCTGGAAAAACGTGCCCTTCCATGGTGCTCCAGGCGGATAACATTCATAGTTTAGCTAAAAGGCAGTTAAAAACAAAACACTATTTCTTTATCAGCATTAATAGAAGAACAACTAAAGCTGATTGAACTGCTACAAAAAACGGTGCTAAACAGACTTTCAGCCAGATTTTTCGCCAGAAAAATCCTGAAGAATAAAGAAAAATAATAGAATAAAGAAAAATAATTAGAGAATAATTTTTAATCTGTAAGATGTAGAGAGGCAAAAGTGATTATATGTTGAAAAGAAAAATAAAAATAGGAAGAACCAGCGTAATATAGTTTAGCGCTCCGGTAGTATAGTCCGGTCAAGTATAGCGGCCTCTCGACTTGCCCTAATGGAAGAAAGCCGCGGACCCGGGTTCAAATCCCGGCCGGAGCACCATTTTACCGGTAAATTATATATGTTAGTTATGCATATTATTTTTTGATGTGTTATGCCTAAGCCTAGTCGCGGGAAGACTGAGACGAT
>CAZGXE010000006.1:8708-22167 GCA_964529605.1 uncultured Candidatus Bathyarchaeia archaeon
AAAGTATGTTTCATCACTCTGGTAAGTAATGATTAGTTTGGTCACTATATTCTGAATACTCTTAGAAGCGAAGGTTTAGGCGTTTCACAGGTTAAAATCGACCAGGAAGCAAAGAATGGCATTTATTTCATACAGAGAAATTATCCTATACTTGGGGCGGAGTAGTGTCATCTATTATAGGAGAAGGGCGACGGCCAGCAGAATGTCCGTTGATGATATAGACCCAGATTACATTAGACAAGCAAAACTTTTCCATTTAACGGGGATTACCCCTACTTTAAGTGAAAGCTGTAGAGAGGCAAGTATGAAAGCGTTGGATGGAGCCTCTAAATCAGGCATTAAAATCTCCATAGATACGAATATAAGGTTAGGCTTATGGAGCAAAGAAGAGGCGAGGAAAACTTTGAAACCTATGCTTAACAAGGCAAATATAGTGCTTACTGAACCGCAGGACGCTGAGATACTTTTCGGCGAGAAAAAGCTAAGAGAGATAGCAGATAAACTGTTGTCGGTGGGGGATAGAGGTTGTTGCGGTTAAATTGGACGCCGAGGGATCTGCAGCCTACAATAAGAATGAGGAGAGTAAGAAACCCGCATTTAAGGTTCCCGTCGTTGACGTTATTGAGACGGAGGATACTTTCGCCGCAGTTTTCATCTCAAGTTTAATGCTAGGGAAATCTTTGGGGAGACGCTTGAAATTGGAAACGCGGCAGGACCCCTCGTTGTAATTGTGAAGAGGGATTTTGAGAACATGCCTTCATGGAAGAATCTTGAAAAGTTTTTGGCAGCTCAGCGAAAAGAAACCATAGTATTAAGGTAAAGCGTCTGTTGACAGTCAAAATTCTAAAGCATAATCTTTGGTGAAACTTCAGATCTAATTGGAGAACTTAGAATCTTATGAAATATCTGATTTCAACAATTCCCAAAAGGAACCTAAATAAAAAGTTGTGAATAAAAAATAACTTAACCTCTTATTGGTAGCCTCTAGCCTTTTCTGAGAGTTTTGCGAGCAGCTTCTTGGCTTCCCTTATGGCTTCTATTTTTCTCCGGCATTCCATGCATGTTTTCATGGCGCTCAATATTTCTTCACTGAACTCCTTGTATGCTGGAGCTTTCTCTTCAACTATACGTTGTAGAGCCCAGTTTATTTGAGGCTGCGGGAAGAAGGAGCCTCCGCAGAGCACGCAGCTAAGTAATTCAACCTCGTTTGTAACGTTGGCTTCCTCTCTTTCGCTTGTCAGCAAATGATATTCACCTGTAAGCCTAATAGCTTCTGTTGGACATTCATCCTGACAGAATGCGCAGAATGAGCAGTGTCCATAATTAACTTTTATCACTCTTCTATTGCCTTCATCTATGATGTCTATGGCGTCTGAACTGCAAACTTGGGCGCAGGCGCCGCATCCGATGCATTTTTCCTCATCAAACTCATGTTTTCCACGGAAACCTTCCGGAGCCAGCCAGTGAGGCTCTTTCTCATCGATTTTAACGCCTAATATGGCGGCTATGGCCTTAACAATTGCCTGCGGACGGGGTGGGCAGCCTGGAACATAGTAGTTAACTGGCACCAGCTGGTCTGGGGGGCCGACCATGGGATAGCCCTTATCGAAAATTTCTTTCGTGAGTGCACAATTGCCAACGGCGATCACTATTTTTGGCGGATTAATCTTCTCGTATGCTTTCAAGAGCTCATCTCTACCTTTAACGTTCACTCCGCCAGTTAAGACTAGGACGTTGGCTTCCTCAGGTGTTGAGACAACCTTGACTCCAAGCTCAGTCAGCCTATAACGCGGAGCTAGACACTCTAAGATCTGTACGTCGCATCCGTTACAACCAGCAGAGAGGAAGCGGTAAACAGATATTTTACTCAATTTCTCACCCTCCAACCTATTTTAGAGCTATAATACGCCTCCTACCGGTTTTTGCATCGACTATTGTTACGCGATCTGTGCATGCGAAGCATGGATCTATGCTCTCGATCACTGTTCTAGCGTTCTCGAGATATTCGCCCCGGAGCATTTCTAATATGGTGAAGTCATTGGCAAATGACGGGGTCCGAACCTTCACTCTCTCAGGGATATTCGTTCCGTTAGATTTGATATAGTAAACTAGCTCTCCGCGGGGCGCCTCAGCTCTCCCAATCTCCTCACCAACTAACGGTTCACCGGGTTCAGCAACGATTTCGCCGTCTGGAAGATTGTTAAGCGCCTGCTCAATTATGCCCATGCTCTCATAGGTTTCCCTAGCTCTAACAAGCGCTTTTGCACGTGCATCACCCTCTCTCTCAACGATTACTTCGAAGTCAAGTTTATCGTAGGCAGCGTATGGATCATCCTTCCTTATGTCACTGGCTATTCCTGAGCCTCTGAGCGTTGGTCCAACAGCGCCTAACTCTAGGGCTTTGTCCCTTGGCAGAACCCCAACACCCTTCGTCTTCCTTGTAAACGCGCCATTATCGTCCAGAAGCGACATTATATAATCGGATAGAGGCTTGAGCTCCTTAAGGACCTCACGTATCTTCTCAGCTTTTTTAGGAGTTATGTCCCGACGTACTCCTCCGATCGTGTTTATTAAATAATTCATTCTGTTCCCAGTTAAGTACTCAAGCAAATCTTGAACCCGTTCTCTTTCGCCCATTATCTTTAGGAATGCCTCATGTTCATGAAGGCTGTGAGCTAATATTCCAAACCATAAGTAGTGACTGTGCAGGCGCTCCAGCTCCATATATATGCAACGGAGATACTTCGCCCGCTCAGTAACATCAATTTTCATTAACCCCTCAACCGTCTGTGCATAGCATAGAGTGTGTACGCCGGAACATATTCCACATATCCGCTCGGCAAGCGCCAAATTCTGCATATAGGTTTTCGTTGTGAAGAGCTTTTCTATGCCGCGGTGCATGAAGCCTAACTCCACCCTGGCGTCAATTATCTTGTTACCCTCAACAAGAAGTTCAAAGCGCTCCGGCTCAACGAGTTGAGGACGGTAGGGTCCAATGTAGATTGTTTCCGGCATCTAAATCACCTCCATCTTTTTAACTAACTGCAGAACAGGGCTTCTATGAAGTTCAAGATGTAGCTCCTGGTATGGAACGCCGAAGGATAATGCGAGTAGCTCCATCAGGTTTATGCATGGCATCCGGTATTGCACACCGTATGCTCTAAGCATTATTTGTCCCATCTCAAACTGTATCATACATGCTGGACAGGCTGTGAGGATCGCGTCGGCTCCGGCTTCCTGCATTCTGCTTAGCTTTGGCAGTAATCTCTGCTTTAATGAGAGCTCCTCATCCGCCTGCATACTTGGATATCCGCAGCATAAACGCTCAAGCCCATAATCAACTATTTCCACGCCTGTCTGTAATGCTATTTCCCTCATCATGTTTGGTTTGCGCATTATGTCCGGACTCCTATATTCCCGGTAGAGATGGCAGCCGTAATGTAGTGCAACACGGAGCTTCTGGGGCTTAACAACGCAGCCTCTAATCTTATCTAGACCAACATCCTCGTAGAGGGCTTCAATAACGTGTTTGACATCAACTTTCCCCCTGTATTCTCTCCCGTAACGCCTCAGGATACCATTCACTTTATTTATTTTCTCCAAATCATGCCGCAGAACCTCATTTGCCTCAGCCAATGTTTCATAGCAACCATTACATAGCGTCATCATATCCAATCCAAGTTCTTCAGCCAGCGTGAGATTTCTAGCCGAGATTGCTAAGGCGGCTGTTTCATCTAGAAGCCGGGATATCACTGGCTCCGGACAGCATGAGTAACCTAAGAGGTCAACAGCTTCAAGCCCGAGCTTCTCGAAAACCTTCCTTGACGCTATTTCAATGCTTGGAAGCCGCATTGGAATCTGGCAGCCGAGAAAAAACGCGTATTTAACCATTTTCCTAATCCCTCCATTTCACCCCTCTTTATACCTCAATTTCTTCTTCTCCCAATCGAACCCAACCTTCTCGCTTAAGCTTGTGTCTTTAATAATGCCTTGAAACTCGCTCATGGCTTTATTGTCCGTAAAGGTGAAGGACGCGGATTTCGGTAAGCCAGCGGCCTCACGTTTTCTTTGTATGAACGTTGAGATTGGGGCTACGCAGCCGCTTGATATTAGTGCTTCAGCAACAGGCCTAGCCTTTGGCGGCAACACTCCTTCAAACGGTTCCCTTAGTGGACGCTTATCGTCCGGCCAATCTCTAGTGAGTATGAGTCCATGTTCCGGTTGCGGATGATCCACCAGCGTCACACCGAAGAGATCGGAAATTTCTCTCTCAATGAAATTCGCCGCTGGAATTATGTCGGCGATTGACTTAAGCGTACTATCCTCTTTCGGCTTTAAGCTTCTAACAGTCAGAACTATGCCATCTATGTGGAAGTGGTATAGGTATTCAATGTCTAAGCCGTTATCAACAGCTGAAAGAGTCATGAACCGAAGGGTTTGATAGCGGTCTTTTAGGGCTTGAACAGCTCTTCGGATGGCGACGGGCTTAACCCTCACAAATATTCTTCTTTCGCGTTGCTTATAGGCCTCAAGGAGATCTCCGCCGAGCTTCCCCTTCAGATAATTAATTACTTCACTCTCCAAAGTAGCCATAACTCTTACACCACTTCTAAATAGCGTTTTCTATTGAACTCCCAAGCCTCTCTCCGTGTTGCAACCCTTATGGCTTGAGGCGAACAGAACTTTGCACACCAAGGGTCACCGTCACAGAAGTCACATTTCATCGCTACATGATGGTCAGCGTTAAACCATGGAACTGAAAGTGGGCAGGCAACAGTGCACGTCTTACAGCCGATACATTTCATCAGATTTATTTTAACCAGCCCGGTTTCCTCATCTTTTGTCACTGCCTCTTTCGGACATGCAGCCACGCATAGTGGTTCATCACAGTGCTGGCAGTATACGGCCTCAAACTCATTGGTTTTCTCGTTAAACTGTACATGCAGATGGGCCTTATCGAGGTTGAACTCTTTGAAGTGATAATAGGAGCAGGCGATTTCACAGAAGAGACAACCGGTGCATTTTGATGGATCATAAAGAAGAACCTTTTGTTCCCCAACGTTGACCTCTTGAGATCTCTCCATCCGAACCACTTCCATCCTTTGAGTTAAAACATTTTTGATTTTTTAAATAATTTAACTTGATCTATTTAGAGCTTTTTCTAAAAGAACATTCTTGATCCCACTTAACGCTGTTTTATTTATAAAATGAAAAACATTAAAAAAGTAGAAGACCTTACATGTGTCAAGTGAAAGAAAAATTCTTCTCTTAATCCTTCTTTGATCCAATTTTTTATTTTATTCTTTGAGCCCTTTTCGCAAGTACTTCTAGAAGCTTCTCCTCCTCAAGAGCATGCTTTTCTTCGGATGTGTATTCCTTGGGAAGCCATTTAGGTTTTGGCTTGTTTGTATAGTAAGCTCTTATGGCTCTTTTTAGAGCCCCCACTGCAAGTATGCCGCAGCGATACTTGACTGAGGGGAGGCCGCCGAGATCATCAGATACATTCCAAGCATCACGTAGAGTTTTACCTTTAACCATTCCAGTTAATGCGCTAGCTGAGGCTATGTTTGCGGCGCACCCATAACTCTCAAACTTAGCTTCAAGAATCTTCTCAGTTTTCTTCTCAACCTTCAAGTATATAGCTATCATGTCTCCACATGCCAGGCTTCCAGCCAACGCTTCCGCATCAGCATCTTCAATTTTCCCAGATTCTTTGGGTTTCTGAAGAACTCCAGCACTTTTTTGCCATATATCATAGGTATGCGGCTTGACAAGCTCATCTCACCTCCCTTCAAGTCTAACCGGACTTAACGATCTAATTCTCTCAACAGCGCCTGACAAAGCCTCTAAAACATAATCTATGTCAGAGTCCAAGTTGAATGGGGAAACTTTCATTAGTAGGCTTCCATGGGCTTCCTCATATTTCCGTCCAATGGCGAGGAGCACATAGCTCGGTTCAAGAATGCGGTTTGTAGGATGTAGCTCAAATAGAGACAGCCATGATTAATTCGCTTTTTAATTAATGCCGAATTGCTGCTTTATCTATTCTAGCCGGTGAGGCATATACGTTGAAACGTTTGCCTCTAGCAAAGCCTATAAGCGTTAGGCCAAACATTTCAGAGAGCTTCACCCCCTTATCGGTTGGCGCTGAAAGCGAGACTAAAATCGGAATCCCCGCCTGCAACGCCTTAACAACAATTTCAGATGTCAATCTTCCAGTGGAGGCAAGCAAAACTCTGCTGAGGTCTACTTTTTTCATTAACGCTTCACCAATAACCTTGTCCACAGTGTTGTGTCTACCAATATCCTCCGCGAACGCTATAAGTTCGCAATCTTCATTTAACAAGGCAGCTGCATGGGTTCCACCGGAAACTCTAAAGATATGAGCCTTAGAGTTTAGAATCTTAACTGCCTTAAAAATCACCTCAATATCGAATTTGATTTTGTTAAACTTTATCTTTTGGGCCGACTTTAAAATCTTCGGTGAAAGTTTATTGATTCCACCACTACAGATCGTAGAGACACATTTGAGTCTTCCATTATTTTCGAGAACATTTTCTTCGGCCACTTGAACGTATATTTTCTTTCCAGAGATCTCTATTTTGAGAATTTCCTCGATTTTGCCTATTATTCCCTCAGTTAATAGATACCCGATTACCAGTTCTCTGATTTGCAACGGTGAACAGTGGAACACTGCGTACAGATCATTGTTGATGTATAGGCTCACCGCATCTTCTACGGCAATCAAATCTCTCATGGGCTTGAATTCGCTTTTAGAATGGTTAAACCTCAGAATCTTATGCTCAGAGAGCAGTCTGTAGCTTCCTTCTTTCCCCATCAGGTTTCAGCCTCTCATTTCCAGTTTCTTACACAAAACTAACGGAGTAATATGAGCCTTAAGTCCATTTCTAACATAAACTTTTTTGCGCATCGATTTATAATTCATAAGCCAGATAATAGAGGTTTATCTCACAAAGAGAGCTGAGGAAAGTGCTAAGAGATTTGAGCCGGCGTAATACTTTAATGAGATGCAATGTTTATCATTTTCAAGGGAGACAGACGCATTGAAGGTTAAAATAAGATACTTTACAACCCTGCGTGAGTTGGCTCAGCGTGCGGAGGAGAATCTTGACTTAAGTGAGGGAACAACTTTAGCTGAGCTAATCGAGAAAATCGCGTTAAAATATGGGAAGGAAGCCCGCGCACACCTTTATAGTGATGAAGATGAGGGTAAAATTGCCCCCTCAATACGTTTTCTAATTAATGGTAGAGATTCAAAGACTCTAAATGGATTTAAAACTAAGCAGGGGGATGGCGACGTAGTGGCCATAATACCGCCGATTGGTGGCGGTGCAGTTGAAAATTTATGATGAAAATAGTTATTTCCCGTCTTATTTTTTGGTTTCACGAGTTTTCAGCATGAATTCTATTGGTTCCCTAGCCATGGACATTATTTTCGGCGGCACCGTGATTGCATATCTTTCATCTTTCAGAGATCTGTAGATTTTTTCGAGTGTATGGAGCTTCATGTTTACGCATACAGCATCTTTATAGGCTGGTAGAAAAATCGCATTATTCATGTCCTTTCTCAATCTATAGAGAAGCCCGATTTCTGTTGCAACAATGAATTTTCTCGCCTTAGATGTCAATACTTCCCTACACATTCTTGATGTGCTACCAACAAAGTCGGCGACCTCACAGACTTCTTGGCTACATTCGGGATGAGCCATAACTTCAGCGTCCGGATGAATACCTTTCATTTTTAGAATCTCTTCTTTATTGAAGAGCATATGCACCGGGCGGAAGCCGCATGAAGGTATCGGCAGAACCTTCTTATCGGTGTGACTTTTCACATAGTTGGTCAGATTTACATCCGGACTGAAGAGGACGAAATCCGATTCAACCCGATTGATTATCTCAGCTGCGTTCGCTGATGTGCATGCAGCGTCACAGTAGGCCTTTGCCTCAGTAGGCTATTTATGTACAGGACTATTTTACTCTTTGGATACTTTTGCCTATAAAATTTAACGAGCTCAGCTGGAAGCATGGATGCCATGGGGCAGAGCGCGTTCTTATCAGGTATTAGAACCTTCTTGTCCGGATTTAGGATGGCTGCTGTTTCAGCCATGAAATTAACTCCACAGAAAACTATTATTTCCGCGTCCGTTTGGGCTGCGCACAAGGAGAGTTCCAAACTGTCTCCTACAAAATCTGCTATATCCTGAATCTCTGGGCGCTGATAATTATGCGCTAATATGACAGCTTTTCTCTCTCTTTAATTTCTGAATCTTCTCCACTAGCTCTAAGAGCGGCAATGTACTCATTCTCTTCTATCTTACTCAAATGAATCCTTCTAAATAAGAGACGGGGTCAAACTTAAATTATTTTTGTAGGAGTGCAGCTAACGGTTCATAGTGAAACCAAAATGTTTAAATACTGTTTTATAACGGAGTTATTTAGGTGTTAAGAGTTATTTAGGTGTTAAAAATGGCTATCTATCTTTGTTGAAATAAGAGACTCTTTTTCTTTTCGGCAAATAAACACTCCGCCGCGAAACAAGTCTATTGAACTTAGACATAATCTTTCCCTAAAACTTTTCAGCAGGAGAGTGAAAAGTTGAGTAAAAGTTTTAGCAGAGCTAACTATCGTCTGATCAGAAGCCTTGCTGAAGATCTAATGCAGCTTGGAGGATTGAAGCCTTACCCCATTAAGGAGATCAGCGGCTTTGCTGATAGCAAAAATGTTAATCTGTTTGTAAAGCTGGAGCATGATAACATTGACGAGGTCGATCCAGCTATAATTAAGGACGAAGATGACTAGGTTATGCTTTCTCTCCATCTATTTATTATGTAGGATAGGGATATTGGGATTATGAGTGTAGTTATTGCTGAGACTGCTATAAAGGCTGAAAAGAGCTGCGGATCTATAAGCCCCGCAGAATAGAATATTTGGATAGGTATGATGCCCATTGAGAATTTGGCGCTCAACCCAAAACCCACAGTAATGATCGCCTTCAGATTCAGCTTAATCATTCTTCCAACCATAAATGATGCTAGAAATTTTCCAAAGAAGTTAGCTAAGAGAAGCCACACGGTTAGCTGGAGGCTTTCAGCTAAAGCTGATAAGCTAACACTTAAACCGATTCCAAAGAAGAAGATTGGACCTAAAAACCCATACGCAATTGAGGATAAAGCCGATAAGGCCTTTGATTCAGAACTGAATGATTTGAGGAAGCCTTGGAATGTTAGCCCAGCTGTTATCGCACCCAGCAGAATTCCCAATCTGAAATATTGGGAGGCGGATGTGAAGAGTAGGGCTATGGAAATCATGAGAAGAAAGAGGTGTTGACCATTCATTTTCCTGTCGAAACGGGCCATAATCGGTAGAATAAGCTTGTGAAAAACTATGACAAGAGCTATGAAGGCTAAGAATCCTAAAGTCAGAAATGAGGGGGTCACTGTGTCTTCACCGACGCCCGTAATTAAGGATGCTAAGGAAGCGATAACCACTTCGACGACATCGTCGATTACACCTGGCCCCAATATTAGGCTGACCACCTTAGTCCTAATGACCCCTAGCTCATCAAGTATGGGTGCAATCGTTGTCTCAGCAACGGTGGCTAGGACTGTTGAAACTAGAAGAGAGAGTAGGGGTGGATAGCCATAGTTCAGGAGGATTAGAAAGCCGAGGAGAGTGGAAAAAGCCAGATTTAGAACAGATAATATTATAATGTGCAAGGATAGTTTTCGCAGTTCCTTCACGTTCAAGCGGAGACCAACTAGAAAAAGGAGAAAAATTATGCCCAGCTGAATGAGGAAATTGTAGGGTTCTTCGGAGATCATTTTTGTGAAAAAGGTGGTTAATGGAAAAATTTGAAATAGAAAGCCAACAAATAGAGGTGCTAATAAACTTGGCATCCGCAGCCTCTCAAGACCGAAGCGGAGGAGATAGGACATAAGAAGCATTGATGCAAGCAAGACAAGTGAAAGCGCAAACTGCTGGGGATCCACCGCTAACACCTAATCCCAATCTATCTAATAGAACTCCTTTACAGATACATCACCGGACTCCGGAGAGGACTTGACGCCCGCGAAAAAATTTTTCCATTGGCTCTCTCTCATTATCGATCTCAGCGTTTCACTACAGATTTTTATGAATAGGCTTTCCCTTCCAATTTTTGTCTCAATCTCACTATATTTTTCCCCGATGTTTATGGTGCGTCTTGCAATTTCCTCAGCTAGTTCCTCGAGCTTCTCAGGGGTGATTATGCATACTTGTTCATGCATTCCATTAATCACCTGAAAAGCACTGAGCATCCCCCTTAGACGCTCGATATACCTGTGAATAAAATATCTCCGTAGGTTAGGCGGTATGCTGTCAACATCCTCCAAAAACAGTGTGTGGGTTGGCTCGTAATATTTCTCCACTATTCCATGAGACCCAACCTTCACCTTTGCAACAGTTATTAAACCAGCCTTAAGCAAAATTTGCAGATGATGCCCTACGGACGGCTTAGATAAATTCAATTTCTCCGCAAGCTGAGTTTCGGTTCGAGGCTTGGCTGCAAGAAACCTTAGAATTTCTCTACGCACCTGATCCGACAATATCTTAATAACCTCGGGATCACGGATTATCTTGACAGCCTTTCTATGCATCCCTCATATCACCGGGAAACTTCTTTGTTCAATGGATGATTAGTTAGATAAAACTAACTGATTATATAAATCTTATCAGTTGCAAGAATAATTCTTTCAATGATTAGAAGCGGCGTAAAAATTGCCGGATTAAAACTCTAGAGAATTAGAAATAAGATAGCTTTATTAGTAAATTTAATTAAAGCGAAAGCATGGTGAGAATTTGTGCCCTTCAGAGAATGGCGCTTCAACCTCAAAGAGAGTATAAATTTGTTATATTTAATCGCGGCTTCTCTGCTTCAGTATCTGCTGGTGGCCTCTTTCACTTCAATGGGTTTAGCTGATACAGCTCCACTGAAAATTTCATTTGGCGGAACCTCAATCTATATAAGCATACTCTTCCATTTAATTCCATTAAACGTTATCCTCATAATTCTATTAAGCTCGACCTATTTATCGAAGTGTAAGTTTAAGCCATCCAAGAAACATACGATAACTACAACAGGTAAGGGAGGAATAGGCCTCCGCTTCACCCATTCTATTCTCAAAGAGGGTTTAGGTGTAATCCTGCTCTTCGGCTTCTCAGCTTTTACTTTACTTGCCTTGATATGCCCATCCGCCCCATACAATTTTGTTGTAAACCTATACTTCACTAATGAATTCTTCCGGGGGTTTATCCAATGGTCCAGCTGGCTTCATTCGTCTCTGATCGGGTTCGTAGACTTATTCGCCGTCTCCTTTAGAAGCGGCCTTTGGAATTTGGTTAGGCCCATAGGTGAACCTATTCTGAGTCTTAATATTGAATGGAAATACTTACTCTGTCAGAATGTTGCGGCTTGGATAACCGCTATCCTCACGCTGGCATATGGTAGATACTGTGAGAGCAGGAGGCGGCGGTGATAAATTAGAAGATTCCTTCTTCCTCAGCAATCTTCCTTATGGCTTCCTCCCTCGTTAACCCTTGCCTCTGATACTCGTTCATCTTATATTCTAGGACATACGTGCTTCCCCAAATTTTGAGGTGTTTCTCACGTAGTCTCCTATAGAGAGCGTCCACATTCTTTGGGTTACATTGCCATCTAGCCCGTTCCTCTGAGATTTTTCTTCGGGCGTATTCAGTTTCTAGAGCACGTAGAATATTATCTAATTCACTCAAGGACCGCTCCACAGCGGAATCTGCTCTATAGGCTAGTAGGGGAATAATTATTAACCCGATGAGTGGAATCGCTGAGGATAGAAGCAGACTCAATCCGATTAAGGCTATAAGAAACGCTAATATTAATATTGCAAGACCTTGATAGCTAAAAGCGAACTCAATTGAAGAGACCTCTCCCTCGGGTAATAGACGCACCCTAAGTGTGACACCAGTTCCCCTTCCAACGCTGGTTTTGAAAACCTTTTTTTCACCAGCTTTCTCGCATTCGCCTAAAACCTGGGATAATGTCTTCTGAAGATGCTCTGCTGGAACTCGGATAAACTTCTGAAACCTTGAGGGAAACCTTGGAAAATACATGAATATTCTCAATAATTATTTTTGGAGTGAAAGGGTAAAAATAGTTTTTGGCGAAACATCTTTTAGGAGAAATTCTCTCTCTTAAGGAGTACATAAACTAGTAGGGTTGCTGAAAGAATCACATAAGCGCTCATACCTACCAGAATAAGTATGTCCACGATGTCTAAAACGAAGAAGTAGAGCATAGCGGTCACTATGGTGCATCCGAAAACTAAACTTAATGTTGAAGTGAGGATGGTTAGATAAAGAGACCACTTCTTCATTTTAGTTATGCCGTAAGAAACCGCTATGTTGAGGAGGCCGATAATGCCTAAATGGATCGGCACGTACCTTGACTGCGTCATTCCCACCAACAACATTATGCCTGTGATAAAATAGGAGATTGAGAACGCATACAAGGGTGTGGGGACGCTGAGATTTTTACTTTCTTCATTCAATTTTATCCCACACAGCTAGCTTTCCCTCTAACGGAGGAAAGAGATATCTAGAATATTATTTTATAATTTATAAATCTTCAATAAAATAGGGGATTATACTTCATGAGCAATTTGGATCTGTTCACCTTCACCGCCTCACATTTCAGCGGCTTCCAGAAAGAGTTTAAGGAGGCTGATTACGTCATTTTCGGGGTACCCTTTGACGCAACAAGCACCTACCGCTCCGGAGCCAGATTTGCACCTACAGCGATTAGAGAGGCATCTCTCAATATTGAAACTTACAGTTTCAGATCTGGAGTTGACATTGGAGACTTGCATATCCATGATGCTGGAGATCTTCATGTGAGTGGAAACATAAGGGAAACATTAAGAAGGATAAGTCTAGTCTGCAGAGATATTCTAGAAGAGGGGAAGACACCGGTGCTTATCGGCGGCGAGCATACCATAACATTTGGAGCCGTTAAAAGCATTGGTGGAAATCTTGGGCTCATAGACTTTGACGCCCACCTAGATTTAAGGGATGAATACATGGATGAGAAGCTATGCCACGCTACATTCATGCGTAGAATAAACGAGGAACTCAGACCTAAAATGATCATTGAAGTCGGAACAAGAGCTGCATGCAGGGAGGAACTCAATTACGCGGCAGGAGAAGATAATATAAAATATTTAACCTCCGAGAAGATTAGGCGTATCAGCACTAAGAATATTTCGATGGAGATTAGGAATCTTCTAGTTGATTGCGACAAGATTTACATTACAATCGACATGGACGTTTTGGATCCGGCTTTTGCACCAGCCGTTCAGAACCCAGAGCCAGACGGCATATCAACCAGCATACTTCTAGACATTCTGCTTAAAGTATGCGACCAGCG
>CAZGXE010000007.1:0-21211 GCA_964529605.1 uncultured Candidatus Bathyarchaeia archaeon
TAGCGTTTATGTCACAGCGTAAAGCGATTAGGGCCGCCTCTCTGCATAAGGTCTCAATATCTGCACCAGAGTAACCTTTAGTCATGCTTGCTAGCAGCTTCAAATCCACATCCCCTGATAGAGGCATATTTTTCACATGTATCTTGAGGATCTCCAATCTTCCTCCCTCTTTTGGCTCTGGAACGTATATTAAGCGGTCGAATCTTCCCGGCCTTAGGATTGCTGGATCGATCAAGTCCGGTCTATTTGTTGCCGCTAAGACAACTACATCGTCTAATGTTGATATTCCATCGAGTTCAGTTAGTAGCTGGCTGATAACCCGTTCTGTTACGCCGCTATCTCCATACCCTAAGCCTCTTCTGGGAACAAGTGCATCTATTTCATCAAAGAATATTATTGCTGGAGATGACATTCTAGCCTTTCTGAAGACCTCTCGAACGGCCTTCTCGGATTCTCCAACCCACTTAGACAGGACCTCAGGCCCCTTTATTGAAATGAAGTTAGCCTCACTTTCTGTGGCGACGGCCTTGGCGAGAAGGGTTTTCCCGCAACCAGGAGGACCATAGAGAAGTATGCCTTTAGGGGGCTTAATACCCATTCTCTTAAAGATTTCCGGACTTTTAATCGGCCATTCAACAGCCTCTCTCAGCTCCTGCTTAATCTTCTCTAGGTCTCCAATATCATTCCAGCGGACTGTTGGCACCTCTATGGCCACCTCTCTTAATGCTGTAGGGGTAATCTCCTTGAAGGCGTTAAGAAAATCTTCCATTCGCACCTCCATTTTTTCAAGGACCTCAGGCGGGATCCTTTCCTGCTCTAGGTCTATTTCCGGCAGGTATCGGCGGAGCGCCTTCATAGCTGTTTCTCGACATAAGGCTGCTAAATCTGCTCCGGTGAAACCATGAGTCATCTCAGCTAGTCTTTTAAGGTCTACATTCTCAGCGAGGGGCATTCCTCTAGTGTGGATTAAGAGTATTTCATAACGTCCCTGCTTATCCGGTATGCCTATCTCGATTTCCCGATCAAATCTACCCGGTCTCCTGAGTGCAGGGTCAAGAGCATTAGGTCTATTTGTCGCACCTATAATTATGACGTTCCCCCTCTCCGTCAAACCGTCCATAAGAGCTAAGAGCTGAGCGACAACCCTACGTTCAACTTCACCTGTAACTTCCTCCCTTTTAGGCGCGATAGCATCTAACTCGTCTATGAAGATTATGCTTGGAGCATTCTGCTGCGCTTGCTGGAAGATTTCGCGGAGTCTAGCTTCAGATTCTCCATAAAACTTGTTCATTATTTCCGGACCATTTATTGAAATAAAGAATGCATCGGACTCGTTCGCGACGGCCTTGGCGAGAAGGGTTTTCCCGCAACCAGGAGGACCATAGAGGAGAACTCCTTTAGGCGGTTCTATTCCAAGCCTCTGAAAGATCTCCGGATGCCTTAGCGGTAGCTCAACCATCTCCCTTAACCGCCGGATCTCCTCTTTCAGCCCACCGATGTCCTCATAGGTTATTCTCGGCAAACCCTTAACTTCCGGAGCAGGCTCCGGGAGTATTTGTAACTTCGTATCATAAGTTAATCTGACAACGCCATGAGGTCTAGTTTTTGTGACAATAAATTGAACCGGATGACCAAGCATCATAACAAGTGTTTTGTCACCTTCAACAAATGCTCTCTCGAGAAGCCTATTCTTCACGAAGTTAGTGAAGTCCTCATCAACATTCAGGTGCATATCTACTGGCGCTAACACAATATTCGCCGCATCCAAAACTTTAGCTTTTCGAACAACAACATATTCATTTATTGTGACCCCGGCATTTTTTCGGGTTATACCATCCATCCTTATGATGCCTTTACCCTGATCCTCCGAGTACGCAGGCCAAGCTATAGCCACCGTTCTCCTTTTACCCGCAATCTCTATTACGTCTCCAGCCGAGACCCTTATCTTCTCCATGGTCCTCTGATCTATTCTAGCGATTCCTCTATAAACATCCCTCTGCTTAGCATCGCCTACTCTGAGCTGCACCTCGTTTACCATTCGGCTACTTTGCCTCCTCCCACAATTAACCTTATCATTCATTTATGAGAGAGTTCTCAGATATAAATGTGGTGCGGTAGGGAAAACCCTAAACTCTTCTCACCATAATTGTCTGTATATCGCTTACATCCCCTATATTTCGGATACCTTTTTCAATTTCATCTATTCCGCCAGCCTGATTTTCCGGCAACAGAATGTGAGATATTAGGGCGACTAAGCCAAAAGCTATGGGTTCCTCCTCAAACTTGTAGACTGAAGCATAATCGGGTAAGGATCCTTTAATTTCATCCTTTAAAGCCTCTAGGTTAACATTTATATCGGCTGGGAATATTTTCAGAGAGATTAAGACTCTAGCCAAAACATCATCTCCTAAATGAATGCTCAATAAATAAGCATGGGAATGTTTTTAAAGTTTATGTTTCAGGTGCGCAATTTTTATATCATCTCTTTCGACTCTTTCTCTTAGGTTCATTAAAAGAGAAGAAAATTATGAATGGTGAGAAAGTAGAGATAGTGGTGGTCGGTGCTGGACCAGCCGGGTTAATTACGGCTAGGGAATCTTCCCGGAGAGGGGTTAGAGTCATCGTTTTGGAGGAGCATGAAGAGGTAGGTTTGCCTTCTCATTGTGCTGGTCTTTTAAGTATTAGAGGGTTAGAGGAAATCGGTGCGCCTCCTAATGGAGCCTATGTACAGAATAAAGTTAGGGGTGCACGTTTCTTCTCCCCGTCAAATCTCTCCTTTACCATTGAAAGAAAAGAGAAAGTTGCATGCGTAGTTAACCGAACCCTTCTCGATAAATTTTTAGCAGAGCAAGCTGAGAGAAGCGGCGCCCTCATAAAGTTAAATTCTAGGGTTCACTCAGCAATATATGACGGAGCGTGGACTCTAAAAATTGATGGTTACAGCAAATTAAGAGCTAAGCTGCTCGTGGATGCTGAGGGTGCACTACCTAAAGTGCTGGGTATGGCGGGTTTAGAGAGGCTAAAAATAGAAAATCTTTTGAGAGGATTGCAAGTCGACCTTAAAGGAGTCAGCGTTGACCCAGATTATGTTGAAGTTCACTTCAGCAGGGAATTGGCCCCAGGCCTCTTCGCATGGGTCATACCTCTAAATGATGAAGCAGTTAGAATCGGCTTAGCGTGTAAGGGTTCCAATCCAAGAGATCGACTATTTAAGTTCATAAAGAAACGCTTTGGAAACGTCAGTAAAAGGAGATTGGAGGCCATTAACTTTCGTTCAGGCATGATTATCACATGCGGCCCAATAGAAAGAACCTATGGGGATGGGCTACTGGTCGTCGGGGACTCGGCTGGACAGGTTAAACCAATAACCGGTGGCGGAGTCATCTTCGGTGGGAAATGCGCCTCAATAGCCGGAAGAACAGCCTCTGAAGCCGTCAGAAATAATAGAACTGGGAGAGATTTTCTTAAAACCTACGAGGAGGAGTGGAGAGCGAAACTCAGCAGAGAATTTAGGATAGCGCTTTTAACGAGGAGGATCCTAAATAGACTCTCCGATAAAGAAATGGATAAAATATTTTCACTCGTTATTAGGGAGGAAATTTATAGGGAACTCTCAATTTGCGGAGATATGGATCTCCAGGGAACATCGATTTTAAAAGTCTTCAAAAAGAGGGGGATCCTAAAGTTCCTGCCTATAATTCTCAGAGCCATGATACTATCTTAGTCTTCAATTTGAAAGGGCATCTCTGCGGATGAAAAATGGTATATAAGCCTTTTATGTTTTTTACAGAAGGTGATCTAGTTTGAGCGGGGGTGAAAGGCAGGTTGAATCAGTTCTTGTTAAACCTGTTTCAGCTGACTGCAACTTATCATGCACATACTGCTTCTACAAGTCTAAAGTTAAACTTTATCCTGAGACCAAAATCCATAGGATGAGTGATGAGATCTTAAAAAATCTTATAGCTCAAATGCTTTCGCTCGCACCCCGGAAAGTGTCATTCTGTTGGCAGGGTGGAGAGCCCACTCTTGCAGGACTAGACTTCTACAGAAAAGTTATGCACTATCAATCTATATTTAAGGCTCCTCTTCAGATCGTGGAGAATAGCATGCAAACTAATGGGCTTCTCATAGATGAGAAGTGGGCCAGCTTTCTCGCTAGGAGCGGTTTTCTGGTCGGCGTAAGCCTTGACGGCCCCCGAGAAATCCACGACTATTACCGTAAAACCTCTGGGGGATTAGGCTCCTATGATAACGTAATCAGATGCCTAAATATCCTAGCTAAGTTCGGTGTGAAATTCAACATACTGACGGTAATCCACAAGCGGAACGTTAAGATGCCTAGAGAGCTCTACAATTTTCTAACAGGCATGGGCTTCAGGTATCTTCAGTTTATACCATGCGTTGAGAAAGGGTCGGACGGAAACTTAGCAGAATTTTCAGTAACGCCTGAGGAATATGGCAGTTTTCTCTGCGAAGTCTTTGACGAGTGGTTTAACAGGGGAGCACCTAACACCTATGTGAGGGACTTTGAGGAACTCTTAATTTCCTACGTAACAGGCGACACTCCCAGCTGCGTGTTCGGACAAGAATGCGGACGATATATTGTAGTAGAATACAACGGAGATGTTTATCCATGTGACTTTTACGTAGAACAAAAATGGCTCCTGGGCAATCTAATGGAAGAACCAATAGAAGAAATCATAAAGGGAAAAAAGTTCGCTGAGTTTAAATCTAGGAAAAGTAAGCTCACCAAGAAATGTGGCCGGTGCAAATGGCTGAAATACTGCAATGGAGGATGCCCAAGACATTGGGAGATCCTAGGTTTCACAGAGAACTATTTCTGTCGATCCTATAAGAGATTCTTTAGGCATAGCCATAAGCAATTTCTTAAGCTCAAGAATCTAGTTAAATCCTCCAAACATATATAGGATATTTAATCATTTCATTTAGTACGCTATTTGCTTCACATCGATTTCCATAAATAGTAATGATCAATTCCGCCGCATTATTCTCTAAATTCATTTCCGTCATTCTCTCTCCACAATCTACAGCTTCGAGGCCCATGAGGAATAAGACCGACAGTTGGATACGGGTCAAACAATATATCATCAGTTTTTATACACCATTCCCACATTTCTTCTATTAGCTTAATCGTTACATCTTCGTAATCTGGATCTGCCGCAAGGTTCTTCATCTCGTAAGGATCGTTTTGAAGATCGTACATTTCATCAAAGTCAAATCCATTAAAGAAATATTTGAAACGGCGGTTGCGGACGATTCGCTGAGTATAGTAGTATTCTGTGCCTAGAAACTCTCCGAAGAAACTCTGCGCCAGTCTTTAGGGATTGATCCCTCAAGTATTGGAAGTAGTGAGCGGCCGTGACATGGCTTTATCATCCGGGCTTCAGCCATCTCGCAGAAAGTTGGGGCGAAATCGCAAAGAGTCACGAACTCTGAACATACCTAGCCCGGTTTCACTACTTGAGGCCACCTAACCATCATAGGGATCCCATAGCTTTCCTCGAAAGGTAAAATGCCTTTGAGAAAAAGGCCGTGCCCACCAACTTGATCCCCATGGTCTGAGGTGAACAGGACTAGTGTGTTATCCTCGACACCAGCATCCTCCAAGGCGTCAAGAAGCATCCCGACGATATCATCCGTCAGGGTGCATATTTCCAAATAATGGGCAATAGCTTCCCTCACTTGCTGTTCACTTAGCTGTGACCATAGATATTGCTTCATTCTCCGGTAGATTGCCGGCTTATCTTCCGTTGGATCATAGTAGTTCTCGGGGAGAGAGATATCATCCGGATCGTACATGCTTGCATATGGCTCCACTACAATGTATGGATCATGCAGGTCAGTGAGTCCAACGAATATTATCTAAGGATTAGATTCCTTTGAAAGCCTTTTAATCTCCTTAGCCGCGATATTTCCCCTCTTAAAATCCGCCATATCCTCAGGCTTTCCCGGCCGTGTACCATAAAGAATGTAATCAGGTCACCCTCTCCCTTTATGATAGCATATCTCCTCAAATTGTTTGGGGGCTCCCAAGAGATCTGCTTCCGCCAAAGAGACTTCCTCCGTTCAGGCTCCGGATAACCCCTAGGACCCGGATTCGATCCCTCAGGGATGTGCCAGCCGTAGTTAGTAGGACCCCTTACTCCTGAAACATGCCATTTCCTGATGTATGATAGATTATAGCTTGCTTCTTTCAGATATTCCGAGAATAATCCGACTCCATGGAACAAATCCGGGTGAAGTACGGGTAGACTATGGTAATTATTATACATTCCATGCACCGTCGGATACAGTCCTGTAAAAAACGACGCTCTGGCTGGAGCGCAGAGAGCCGTAGGCGTGTAACCTAGTTCAAATCGCATTCCTTCACCAGCAAGCCTATCCTTAATATTGGGCATTCTACAGGGAGAATCGGGGTCAACGGTTCTCCCTTGCTGATGTTCCGTCATTATGATAAGAATGTTAGGTTTATCCATAACCTTAGACATATCTCTCACACCTGAAAGGTTTAATGACATAATAAACTCTCTCTTCACTTTTAACATATATCACCAATCTCCATACAAATTTCTTAATTTTGCAAATCATTAATGAACCTGAGTTAATGGGGAACACATCTACACGCCTTTTTGTCATTTTATCCACTTAAGAAAGAATAGGGTAAATATATAAGGAGGCAATACTATGCAACTAAAAATTGAGGTGAATGAAATTTGAGTAGGAGAGTTGCAATGCCAATTTGCACATCATGTAATAGGGTGATACCTCCTGGAACAAAAGCAACATCATTTCTCTGCCCAAACTGTGGGGAGATGACTATTTGGCGTTGCTCTAAATGTCGGCAGTTTAGACGACAGTACAGATGCCCAAAATGCGGGTTCACAGGACCCTAGAGACATTTGTAGGATCTACCTCCGCTTTCTGAACAGTTTAACACCGTCCACATCACAGACATACTCGAAGCCGGCTTCTATCAGCTTTCTTGCTTCCTCAATTGTTTTTGCAACTGCTGAATGATATTCATCGCTTTCAAAATTCACTAGCTGCGTGTAGATTAATGTTGTTTTTATGTCCCTGTGCCCAAGCAACTCCATAACATGCAGAATATCCTCGGTTTTATGATACTCCATTGTAATTTATTTATCAATCGCCTCTTTCATCGGCGTAATCCCACTCACAGCTTTCGGCATGTATTTTAATATCAAGAAAGAGGGATGCCGTTCCGAAGACCAGACTGTAATGTTCCTTAAGAGCGGCCCTTACGGGATAGTGTGATTTCTTTTACAATTTTAAGCGTTATCGGAATTGTTGAGATAATTGCTTACAATTATTACGAGTGCGTGTTGGAAGAGAGAACGCTTAATATACTCAAATGGGGGCGAGTACAGGCAGTACATGAAGGAAGTCCCGAGGTTCAACTTCATTCTGGGGATTTGGAGATGGACCAAGAGAAGGAAACAACGAACTTGATGGTTGCATGCACTCATGAAAGACGTCAGAGAGATGCTAGACCAGTAAACCCAACAGACCCGAAACCAGCACTCAGAAATCAGCGAGACAACCTCTTAAGCTTTGCCCCATACAGCCTTCCATCCCCGCTTGTAGTAATGAAGTTGGAAGGAGGGCTGTCAATCTGCTTCGAAGATGCATCCGCCAAGTTAAGAGGAATACTAAGAAGCAAGTTCAAGGGATTAACGTTTGTAAGGACATACTACCTACATTTGTTGATGAGGTCAAGAAGCTACGTTATATTGAAATTTATGAACTCCGGTCATTTCTGAGGTGTTAAAAGAGAGCGTTTGTCTATGATACCGAAAAACATAGATCAAAATATATTCTCAAGGCGATAAGTGAAATTTAGAAAAACAGTATTCCTAAGAGCCGAGAATCGAAGAAATTTCAACCTGTTTAAGATGGAAAGCGATATCCTCCAAAATATGTAATATCATTGGCTAACAAATATGCCAATGGTGCCGAACTTGAGCCTACGGAATTTGGTGGCGGTCATGAAACGAACAGTTTTTTAGGGAATCTGGGATTGTGGATTGTGAAGTTTTCGCGATCAAAAGTAGTTGCTAAACAGGTCCCGTACAAAGAAAAACGGGGAAGAAAACAAAACGACGAGAGATGTCCTGAGTGCCAAAAAAAAGACTATTGAAACGATGCTTGGAAGAATCTAGGGTGAAGTGAAAGTTAATGTTAAATTTGAGGCTGGCACAAAACCGGAAGATTATAGACAATCTCCGTTCTATTCAAAACTTAATGAGATTTTTTCGGAATTTCAAAAACTTACAAAGGGTGGTCTAATCAGCTTTTCCTTCATGTCTTAATGCCTTTCGATGGGTTGTGTCAGTGAATGCTTTAGGTTCTTTGAAAGTGTTTTTATGGTCTATTGACTCTAAGAGATGTTTTATCCATCTTGGGAAGAAGAGCCTTCGCTAGGGCGATGGTTCTTTCTTCTCGTCTTTTCGGATTGCTATTTGAGGTATGCGGTGCTTGTTAATCCTTTGAGGATGCCATTCTGGACTCTCGTGTAAGCGAACATGGCTTCGCTCAGCATGGACAGGGCTGTGTGCAGCCTGGCCTTCAGGAGGCCTTTAACCCGGAGGTTATCTAGGTCAAGCCAGTCCTTCTGATGACCGTTGGAACCCTCAATCACGTTACGCATTGACGTAGAGTTTAATCCAGCCTCGCTTGTTCTGTCGGAACTCGTGTAGACTGAGGTTTCTGTAGTATGGTTCAGAGAAAGATCATGGGAACACTCCGCAACTAGAAGGACACATTCATACATGGAAACAGCAGGGGTTGAACCCATCAGAGATACTGCCAACCACCCTTAAACCTTAAATGGCAAAACATCTAAACACATACTGTTCACGATTCTGAATACAAGCTTACGCGAGCGGATAGATTCGTGAATTAAACTATAAGTGGCAGTGGCGCAGAATGGAAGAGATAAGAATACGTGCAATTTTTTCATTCTAGTTGGGTTTATCCTCTTGTGGGGAAACATCGATCTCTTTACAACTGTAGGTGTTGTTGGTGCCGATACACTCTGGGGCGTAGCGGGGACCTCCTCCGCAAACATAATACTCTTTCCACGGGTCTTCGCTTCAGTCGTCATTATTCCACTTGCCATGCTCCATCCATTAGCCGGATATCTTTTCTGTTTACTCGCCTCAATTGTGTTTATCATCAGCGGCATTCGGGATTTACTAAAACCGTCGTAGGTTTCCACCGCGCGAGCCGATAGGCTGAGAGGCTCTCGCCACGAAAACAGAAGTAGCGAGAGGGAAGAATATCCTAAATCTAACACTAGCCCGGGCGCGCGGAAAAAAGAGAGAAATCTATCCTCTCCAAACTCCGATTCCACTTCAAGTCGTCTCTAAATATCGGTTTGCGCCTGTGTATCCGAAGCATCTGTGAGCAAGATTGCGAGCTTTTTTAAAAGCTTGCATCATGGCCTTGTCCCCGCCTTTCTCAAAGAGAGATCTTCCGATGGTTTTTAAGCGTTCATCAGCTTCGGTTCCCAAAGCCGTACCACCTCTGAAGTAGGGTTCCATGATCCGCACAATTTCGGCGCTTTCCTCCCCTATTTCAATTCCCGCATAGTAGAGGAATATCGCTCCGCCTGAGCTGAATCGCTTGTGGATGCCCTAGATCAGCCCCCTAAACGCCGAGAATAGTATTGCGGCAGCCCTCACACCATTGATTGTGAGTCGTCTGGGGGAGTCAACCATAAATCCTTCAATCTGGGATTCAATAGGCTTAATAGAGATCACGTCCCTGGATCTGCCTGTCTCGCCCATGATCTTTTGGGCTCAACATCGCATTCGGTGCAGTCGAAGAGGCTATGATTATCTTTTTCCCCTCCAAACTCTGGAAGTAGGCTAGCTCGAGCTTCGCATTATGCCCGGCTGACACACCCAATCTTCTCCTGAAGACTCCCCACTCACTCCACGCCTCAATCAGAAAACCCATGAAACCTTCTGCCCGGAGAAAACATATAGCGACCGAGATCAAGCGCTACGAGAGCGCTCTCAGACAAAGATTCACCGAATCCCCACGTCCCGCCCCTCAGCCAGGTAATCTTCAAGATCTTTTTCATCATTATCTTTTTGAGTTCTGTTCACGTTTTCCTTAACTCTGTAGCCTTCTATAGCAAGCCTAAATATTTCCTAATCATCACCAATTTTTCCTTCTGGCTGTATTAGCTAGGTCATCCAGCAAAGCTTTAGAGGCCTATAACCACAAGTCAAAGCTACTTCCTCAGCTCTCTTAATAAGCTCATATCATCATTTGCAACTCTAATCCAGCCTTAACTAAAATCTCGTTTACAACTCTTTTAACAATTTCATCATGCTTGATTTTTACATGGGTTATCTATTTCACTTTTAGGTTGGAACCCTTATGCTTATATGTTGGGTTGCTTCTTTCATAATGGAAAGAGAGAGTTTTAAAAGAGTTTTAATGTTGTCTTGGGAATAGTGGAGGTGAAGAGATTTCGAGAGAGCTACATCCCATCGCTCCTAGGGGGATTAATAATTGTGTTTGCTGGGATGCTCGTGGGATTGGTCGGTTGGGGAGCCCATAGATTTGCAGTCGCCATGTTTGTAGTGTTTTTCAGCTCTATTCCACAGTTGGCATTTGGAATCTTAATTTCCATCTGCTCCATCACTCAAAAACGTCTTGTGATCCTCGCTTCTTCAGTGATAAGCCTATCATGGTTTATGTTCTTTGCGATCACTTATGTTGATTGGACTTCCTATCTGCTTGCTTGTCTGGTCGGCATAGTCGGTGGCATATTAGGTATATTCGGCGGTTTGCCACTAGAAAATATCAATCCCACCTCATCGAGCTAGTATGGGCTTCTTCCATTTTTTAATAGAAGATACGTAATTCCTGCAGTAGGTGGAAGGAAACCATATACAACGACGTACTCATCCTATGATGACTGAGAAGCCCTATGTTCCCTTAAAAAGAGGGGGGTTGCGGTGGGATATCTCCAGCCAAATCTATAAGTGCGGTTTCACAGGACCTTAACTCCCGCTCCATTAAACTTAGGATAGAGCGGAACTTAGATAGTTATTACGCTTATTTCTGCAGATAAAGGTAGGAAATTATACTCGGTTGCTTCCCCCAAAGACCTTTAAGCTCTTATTTATTCCAGAAACGACTAAACAACCATTAAATATGATTGTTTAGATCTCCATTGAAATTTGTAGCTGTATAAAAAGACCGTACCGCCCACGATATATACTTCATCTGGATGATAGAATCCTCAAATTTGAGGATTCTATCAGTATAGCGGATATGCCTATCTGAGATTCACCTACATAATGAAGCCTAAGGAGAGGAATGTCTGAGGTGCATAATTGATATGAATTTGAAACGCCTGTTACTTGAAGATGAATATAGAGAGATATATGCTTTGGCCTCAAGTATGTTTCTTAGGCGTGTAGCTCAAGGTTTCCTTCAGGTAACCCTTACAATATATTTCGCGCTCCTAGGGTTCGACCCTATAACTATAGGTTTTATAACAAGTGTTGGATCCTTTGTGAGTGCGTTTCAGTTCACTTTTTTCGGCGTATTATCGGATAAGTATGGTAGAAAGCCATTCCTCGTGATTGGAAGCATTATGTCCGCCCTAAGATTTCTGATCTACATTTTCAGCAGAGATCTTTGGGTTCTTATTATTGCTCAAGTTATAGGGGCTCTGGGGGTAGGTGCAGGCGCGGGGCAACCGGTAGTTTCAGGCTATATTGCGGATAAAATAAGGAAGGGTGTTAAGCGTACACGCATATTCAGCTTGATAGCTATTACGAATGCTCTAGCCTTGACTTTAGGCTCACTACTAGCAGCTCTGCCAGCATACTTTGAGGAAAAAATGGAAATAGATAAGGTTGACTCTTATCTACCATTATTCTGGATGGGGCTCATTCTTAGCTTAGCTTCGTTAACACTAATGTTGTTCCTCAGAGAAGATAGGCGAAAACGCGAAATGACGATTAAGAACTCTTTAGACACGTTGGCAACTGCAAGGGAGATAGCGCTGTATTCGATTGTAAGAGTAACTGATGGGCTTGCTATGAACCTTGTATCATCACTCGCTCCATTATACTTCTACTTAAGATTCGGCGTGGAATCAGAGGCTCTGGCGCCAGTATATGCGGCGTCCGCATTCATTCCCATACCATTATATTTGATGGTGCCACTACTTGTCAGCAAGTTCGGCTATGTGGGCTGCTTAGTCTCTGTGCGTATAGCCTCAGCCTTCTCAGCGTTCAGCATACCCTTTCTGGGAGAATTTAGCTTAGCAAGTCTAGCGCTTGGATTCTACAGAATTTTCGTGCAGATAAGTATGCCCATGAGGCAGGCTTTCGCCACGGAGATAGCGGATATATCGACAACAGGATCGCTTATAGGGGTTAGCAGCTCTATTAGGTCACTTGCAAGGTCGCTCGCTCCGATGATAACCGGATATCTATTTCAAATCTCCCATCTATATTCGCCTTTTGTTATAAGCTCATTATTATTTCTCTTGAACGCACTTCAGTTTCACATATTCTATTTAAGGAGGGATGTTAATGTAAAACCTAGCCACGGAAGTCATGTAATAGATAATAATAGATCAGATTCTTCCTGGAAATATGCAGAGTAAATCTCTCCTCAAGGACCCTTAATTTAGCTATCTTTTCTCTCATATTTGTAAAATTTGAGTTAGTGATGGAATTTTAACAAACAGCCAGACATAAATGGAGATCGCAAGTAAAGCCATGGAGATTAGAATGAAGCAGTAATCTTTTCTCCCAATTCTAAGCACATATATGTTTGTGCGCTTTTTAGAGGCGCCCCAAGCCCTAGATTCCATAGCTTCTGCAAGCTCTAGGCTTCTCCGGATGGCGTTAACAATTAATGGGATAAGAATAGGTATATAATTCCTTATTCTCTTTATGAGATTTCCTCCTTCGAGCTCTAGTCCACGTGCCCTCTGCGCATCTATTATTGTCTGTGCCTCCTCGGCCAGTATTGGCACGAATCGTATTGCTGTTATGAAAGCAAAGCAAAATTCGTATGGGACACCTATCTGCTCTAGGGATAATCCGAGCATATCAGGTGATGTTGTTAGAAAGAAGATTGAGAAGGATTCAACTAAAATTATGAATCGAAGAGCCATGGCTGAAGCGTGCTCTATAATCGAAACAAACGAAGAGTAACCGCCATAAAAATAGAGGGATATAACGTTCATGATAAAGATTAGGGTTGCAAAAAACAGTGAGCCTCTGATTAAGCGAAGCCATTCCCCTTTAACCTTAGCTAATATTACAAGCGGCATCTGAGAGAATAATAAGATTAGAAGCGGGATAAGCTGATTAAAGAGCACAGCTACAACAAAAAGGACGCATACGTAGAGAAATTTTGCTCTAGGATCTATTTTATGTATTGGTGAAGAAACGTTTCTGAATTTTAAACCGTCGAATACACTCACTTTTTGTTCCCCTCACTGAGTTTTTCAAGAACCAAACGTTTCGCTTCGTACACGTCTATAACGTTTCTTGGGAAACCTAAATCGTTAAGGTTTATGAAAACCTGTGCTATTTCTGGAAGCACTAGTGAAGACTCGCTTATCAATTTTGGGTCCGTCAGTATTTCCCTTGCCTCTCCATCAGCGACTATTTTTCCGTTAGCCATCAGGATTACTCTAGGTTCACAGTCAACAACGAACTCTATATCATGAGTCACTATTAATACTGTTTTACCCTGCTGGTTCATTTGAATTATGAATTGACGGAGCTTCTCCTTTTGGTGGCTGTCCTGACCTATGGTCGGCTCGTCAAGTATCAATATCTCAGGGTTCCATGCTAAAACGGATGCTAGAACCACTCTTTTTCTCTCTCCTCCGCTAAGCATGAAGGGTGAAACTTTGCGATATCGGGTTAGGTTTAAGAGATTTAGGGCCCAATCAACCCTCTTCCTAATAATCTTCTCATCAAATCCGAAGTTTTTGAGTGCAAATGAAATTTCATCATTAACCGTTTCGCTGAAGAGCTGGTGATCCGGGTTTTGAAAGACGAAACCAACCTTTCTGGATAGCTTCGCCACGCTTACCTCTCTTGTGTCAACACCATCAATGAGCACTCTGCCCTTCATGGGCTTCAGCAGTCCGTTAAAGTGTTTAACTAGAGTTGTTTTGCCCGCACCGTTTTGCCCCATTATTGCAACGAACTCGCCGTCAGCAATCTCTAGGGAGACCCCTCTGAGCGCTTTGACCCCATTCGGGTAGGTAAAGTAAACGTCTTCAACCTCTATCAAATGTAAGGGCCTCCAATATTGACTGTGAAGCCTCTTTAGGACTTAATGGAACCCTATTTAAGTCGACACCATCCTCCTTTAACGAGAGATAAAGCTTAACAACCTTGGGGATTCCGACGCCGATCAGCCTTGTCTTCTCATTTAGAAATACCCTTTTAGGCTCATCATCCAAAATGATGCACCCATCTCTCATAATTATTACGCGGTTAGCATATCTAGAGGCCATATCTAGTCTATGCTCCACGAGAATTATGGTTATACCTAATTCTCTATTCAGTTGAAAAATAACTTCTAAGATTTTTTTTGCACTCAGTGGATCCAGAAATGAGGTTGGCTCATCAAGCACGATGACTTCCGGTTGCATTGCAAGTACGGATGCTATTGCAACGCGTTGTTGCTGACCGCCGCTAAGCTCGAATGGAGCCCTATCCTTAAGTTCGTATGTGCCAGTGACGTTTAGGGCCCAATCAACCCTCCTACGGATTTCATCTCTTGGAAGCCCAAGATTTTCCAGACCGAACGCTATGTCCTTCTCGACTGTTAAGGCGAAAAGCTGATTCTCTGGATTCTGGAAAACCAGTCCTACATGCTGCGCTATCTCATAGATTTGGTGTTCAGTCGTTTTTAATCCGGCAACTACTATTTCGCCTTTCAAGTTTCCACTGTAAAAATGCGGTATAAGGCCGTTGAAGCATCTGCATAATGTCGTTTTTCCACATCCACTTGGACCTGTTAAGAGCACAAACTCTCCTCTCTCTATTTTGAGGTTTATGTCTCTTAGAATCGGTTTCTCTGCGAATGGATATTTGTATGATAGATTTTTAGTCTCGATTATCGCCAAGGTTCAGTTACACCTTAACCATTCTCATTTTAAGGTTATACTTAAAAATAGCACTGTATTAAATTACATGTTTGAATTTTTTAGATTTGTTTATATGCTGAATTTAGCAGAAGATTTTTAAACTTATAGGATCACTCAAGTAGCGGTTGTCCTCCTTGAGAATAGCGTGGGAAAACGGCGTATCCATAGAGTATAAGGGAACCAAAATTATTCTGGACCCTCAAACTAGACGCTTGAATCATAAGGCTGTTTTCATAACGCATGCGCATCTAGACCATTCACGAGCTTTCAAAGCCAGTTTTGCATTAAAATTCTCTTCTGAGGAAACTATGAAGCTTGTGGCCACGGAGGGAATCCAGATAGAGAAGTGGCGGCCTCTAACAGTGAAGGAGAAAACCCTAATAGATGATGTTGAAATAATCTCGCATCCCTCAGGTCATGTTCTTGGTTCTTATGAGTTTGAGGTTTCCACGCCGGAAGGAACGGTCCTATTCACCGGGGATCTAAACACGAGAAGCACAAGAACAGTGAAGCCGGCTGAACCGGTACCATGTGATGTTCTCATCATAGAGTCAACGTTCGGTTCCCCGGAATTCGTCTTTCCGCCAGACGATCTCATTGCTAGGGGCATGATAAGATGGGCGGAGAAGATTTTAGAGAGCGGCAAGATTCCGGTCTTCCAAGCTGATCCACTTGGAAACGCGCAGGAGATAATACGTATTTTTAACGAAAACACGGATTTGCCTATAATCTCACATTGGAGAGTTTCACGAATCAATAGGGTATACGAGTATTACGGATATAAAATGAAGTATATTGACATGAGATCCGAATCAGCCTACGATCTAATATCCTCCAATAACGCTGTAATTGTGGCTCCGAAAAACCGATATTCATTCTATAATCCAAATTTTGTTTCAGCATTTGTTTCAGGATGGGCTTTAAAGTTTAAACGTAAATCTTTCCCTCTAAGCGATCACGCAGACTTTCCTAATCTAATAAAATTCGTCAGCGAATGCAACCCTAAGCTTGTCTTAACCTGCCATGGGGGAAAATTTAACGATGTACTCGCAAAGTATATTGAAAAGAAACTTAAAATAAGGGCTTACTCGATCCATCTCATTCCAACCAATTTCTCATCAGGGAAATTTTAATCTTTTTTCGCAAAATTTAAAAGCAGAATGAATGAATAGAGCTAAATGAGGCGTTTAAGTTGATTAAACCAGTAACTTTTATGAATCAAAATCAGCAAATTGTCGGGATTCTTCATACACCGGATAACCTTAAACCTGGACAGAAGGCTCCTGGAATAGTTATGTTTCACGGTTTCACCGGAAACAAAAGTGAAGCTCATAGACTCTTTGTTCATATAGCAAGAAGCCTTTCCAGCTCCGGCTTTATCGTCCTCAGGTTTGATTTTAGAGGGTCGGGGGATAGTGATGGTGAATTTGAAGATGTGACTTTGCCTGGAGAGGTGAGTGACGCGGAGAGAGCACTATCCTTTCTTTTGGAGCAGGAGAATGTTGATAGGGAGCGAGTGGGCATTATAGGCTTAAGCATGGGCGGTAGAGTCGCAGCCATCCTCGCTTCAAAAGATGAACGAATTAAATTTGTGATTCTATATTCGGCACTTCTTAGATCTTTATCGAAAGAGGATATCGGAAAGAAATTTAGCAGGGAAATTCTGAAAAAGCTTGAAGCTGGTGAAGCTGTTGAGATTTCGAAAGGCTGGTATGTGAAGAAGGAATTTTTCGAAACAATTGATTATGTCGTGCCCTTAGATGTTATGAGCAAAATCAAGGTGCCAATTTTAATAATTCATGGCGATGAAGATAAGGTTATACCGGTGGAGGAGGCCAAAAGAGGATATGAACTGATCAAGGGCCTTAATGAAAAGAATGAACTTTACATAATTAAGGGCGGTGACCACACGTTCTCCAAAAGGGAACATACCTTGGAGGTTATAAGGAAAACTTTAAGCTGGATCGGTTCCTTAATCCTTTGAGTATTTTGGACTTAAATGCCATTAGTGAGGAATATGCTTAAGTTTTTCTCTGAGGATTCTTTCAGCATATTTGAAAGCTGATTTCAAGTCTCCGACCCCATTGGCACCTGCTGATGTTGAGTGGCCTCCACCCATTCCATGGAGATATTCACCCAAAGGATTCGCTAGATCTCTCCCTAGGTGTATTTTTGTTTTACTATAGAATTCATGGTTGGATCTCATACTGATCGATATTTCATTCTTATCTTGTGAACCGACTATGGCTAGGTTTGCCCCCACATCAATAAGCGCCCTTGCAGCTGAGGCTTGGAAGGATCCAACATGTGAGAAGACTATAAGCCAGCCATGTATTCTCATGAGCTTCATTCTTTCACATGCCTTGAGTCGTGCTATTCGCTCTGATACATCCATTGGAACGGTTAAGAGACGCATTGCTTCTTGAACGTTAACTCCTAAATCGATTAGTTCTGCTATTACCTTAAATGTTGAAGCGCTTGCTAGAGCGAAGTGTTTTGTGTCGAACGCTATGCCCAGAAATAGGGCCTCAGCCACATTCTTCGAGGGCTTTACGTTCGCTTCTCTAAAAAGATCGTAGATTATTTCGCAGGTAGATGATGCATCTTCTCGGCATATATACAGAGTTGCAATCTTCTCTGTTTCCTGATGAACTGCATGATGGTCTATAACTATGATAGGCGAAGAAGTTTCCTTTATATGCCGTTCCCATTCACCTAGCTGCTTTGGGGCGTTCGTATCCACCATGAATATTACATTAGCTCTTCTGAAACTAGGCTTCTCATTCACAACTCTCATGGGAAAACGATTTAAGATTCTCTTTGATACTTTGCTCACGCTTTCGGGCGATGCAACCTCAATCTCGATTTCAGGCTTCACATCCTTTAATAATTCAGAGAGAGCGAAGGATGAGCATATGGCGTCCGGATCAGCGTTATGGTGACATAAAATAAGAGCGAAACATACTTTTCTTTCTTTCAGGATTTCTTTTACCCTCTGGAAACCGTTATTCTTATTCATTTTTGCCTCTCCATATTCTCTTCAGTTAGGCGATCCTTTGCTATGGAATGCCTTAAGCCTTGATTGGCGGTTGAATTTTAGCCTAAATTTGAATCTTCTTCAGGTATCTCTCGACGGCCTCAAAAGCCGCCTTAACTGAGCCTTCAGCTATCTCCTTAACATTCACATTCCTGTAGAGTGGTGAGAGCGCCACCTCAACATCAACATTAACATTGAGTGTTTCCGACAGTTCTAAATCCACCGATATTGTTAAATCAGCTACTGCTTTTTTGGGAAGTTTAGACGTAATATATTTTCGAGCAGCATCTTCAGCGATTTCGCAGATTTCTTCAAGTCTCTCATAGGGTAAGGAGGATATTGATCTTTCACTCACAGAGGAGCACCATTCACTTTAAATTCGCAATTCTAGGTTGGCGATAGTGGACGCAGATCCTTCTGGAGTCGCTCCTGGAGCTCTTTTATTTGGCTTCTAAGCCGTTCCTCCTGCTTTGTGAGTACAGAAACTCTCATATTTGTGAGTTCTTTTCTTTCATTGAGTTCGCTGGTAATTTTCGCCTTATCAGTTCTAATGAGTAGAGAGCCTATAGATTTGTATATTACAGCTTCCTCAGGAGTTTTATCAAGTTCACTTAGCGCTCTATCAATCTCAAGTAACTCTGCGTCAAGCTGCTGCTTTTGGGCTAAAACTGCTTGGAGAGTCTCTTGTAGTTGCTGAAGCCTGAGAAGCCGCTCCTGAACCGCTGGCGGAAGCCTAGTTCTTTCACCCATGATTCCTCATCACCATTAAACCGCTACACCCTCTATTTTCACCGATTAATATAGGGTTTATGCAATTAAATATTTCCAAATTCTGAAATATGGAAGCAACACCACATGGCTCCTTCACGTAAGATTTGAGAAACATCTATATGGGATTACCTTATTGAACGCTCGGGTTACATTTGTCTTTTCTAAACCATACCGCGATAACGGTTTAGTCAAATGTCTTTCCGATCTCGGAGGCGCTATATATAATCCTGCTCTCAATTCTCTCTCGATTTTGATAGCTACTTTTTTAAGGTTTGCCCCGTGGAAACCGCATTTATAACATTCAAACCCTTTGCCTCTTCCCATGGACTTCATTCTTTTGCCGCAGATTGGACAGAGCGGATTTCGAAAAACAATATTCTCGACGAGGTTTACAACCCTGATTTTTTCCACATTTATAGTTTTTGGGTTCTTTTTTGACGGCGGGCGGACGCCTCCATAAACCTCCACTAAGTCGCCTTCAATAAACATTCTGGCAATCTTACGTAAGTCGCCGCTCTGCTCATAGACAGCGCAATCTATAACACCCGTTTCATCTTGAATCTGAAAAATCACGTGTCCACCTGGAATGATCTTAGATCTGCCTACAATCCTGCCCTGAATTATGACTGGGCTGTAGGGCTTTACATCCTTTATGGAGAAAACTTTACTTAGGTGCGCGTCAGTTCCTTGATTTGTTCTAAATATGATCCAACGTTCTGTAGGCTCATAGGAGCGGATCATTTCATGAGCTGATCTAACGGCTTCAGGGCTTTCGCCTCTGATGCCATAAAGTATGGGGTCTGGACCTCTAGGCGTTATGAGTATTCTCCCAGTTTCAGGGTCGACATTATTGAATGTTAGACTCCCCATTCGCTTATCCATCTCTACGACTGATGAGGAATCGATTTTCCTTGGAGTTCCCCGATTCTCCGGTCTTCTGTAGGCTATTAGCTCAAAAGTGTGGTCGCCCCTTAATGTTTCACCGATTGCAGCCAATCCTCCAATTATTCCCCGCCTCATTTTGTAGCCGATAGCTTCAGCTTTGAACTTTTTAATTAAATTTAATGCATTACTCAATTTTACAAGCCCTTGAATGGTTTTCTTAGCAAAATCTTCAATTTCTTTCGGCACATCCCCTATAAGAAAAACTGCTCCGGGGTCTGTTCCCTTGTATTCGAAGTCTGCATTCTCTTCGATCGTTTTAATCACGCATTCCCTAACATCTTCGTATAAGCTCTCTTCGCATTTGATTCTTAAGCAAAGAGCCCCGTTGCCACGGGTTTTCCATGGAACATTAGGATTCAATCTAATTAGGTTCGGATAGTCAATAAATTGGATGCCAATCTTATGCATCTTCTCGATTATTAGGGCTGCGATGTAGGTTGTGCATCCTATTCTGGGCGAATCTGTATCATCGAATCCTACATGTAGCTTCATCCTTGAAGCACTTCATCATTAGATTCTTCTACCGACTAAAAATTTTTACTCAGCATTATAATAAGGCGCTTGAAGTTCAGCCTAATTAAATTCTTTAGGGAAAAATTGCTGGCGGATTTAGTTTTTGATAGCTATGCTTACATAGATCTTTTAGCAGATCTCTCGCTATTTCATCTTGCGTCTCCTTTTAAAGAATGATCGTGAAAATAACGTTATGAATGTGAGTAAAGCCGCCACGGTGGCCAATATGTAGTTTCCAATGCCTATTGTTAGACCTATCGCGGCAGTGATCCATAGGCTTCCCGCGGTTGTTATTCCAACAACTTTGTCTCGCTCAGCGATTATTGTTCCTGCACCGATGAAACTTATTCCCGTAACTATCCCCGCGGCAACTCTAGCCTGATCAGCACTAAATTCTAATGAGATTATTGTAAATAGAGAGAAGCCGAGGCAAACGAGCATGTGGGTTCTCGCTCCAGCTGGCTTATGAGCTAATTCTCTTTCCGATCTAATAATCATTCCTAATTTAGCGCGAGAATTAAACGAAGAATTTGCTTGTTAATAGCTAAGAAACCCATAAACAAATTTAATGTTCCCCCAACATAAAAGAGTAGCGCTAATTTAAGGGATAGACAAGATAAACCTTAATATCTTGTTTTATGTAAATTATTTACTGCCGGATGAAGAGAAGGCATTTGATTGAGTCTGATGATAGATCAGAGTTAAACTGACGGCGCGATTATAAATTGGTTCTCCTAAAACGAGAAGAT
>CAZGXE010000008.1:0-19627 GCA_964529605.1 uncultured Candidatus Bathyarchaeia archaeon
CTTTATTTCCTATAAGGGATGAACCGAGGGAACGTAAAGTTTAAAAGTTAAGCCTCCATTTTTGGATATACACCCTTCAAATTTAGAGGTGCTTTAGTTTTGCCTCTTGATCCCCTACTTGAGAAAAGATTACAAGTGCTGATAAAGCTTCGAAATTATAAGCTTCTGGAAAGAGAAGACGTTAAAGAGGGCGCTTTAATCACGGTTGAAAACTCTGAGGGAGAGAAAACTCTCATCTGGGCAATATCAGCCAAGAATGTTACAGGCGTCAGATACGTTAATCAGATGCTTAAATACCTTAGCGCCAAGGAGATTGGGAAGGGAATAATAATGAGCGGAAAATACACGCGGTCCGCTAAGTTAAAAGCTAGAAAAAATAACGTTGAACTAATCTCCCAGGATTTCCTATCATTCAATGTATTTGAGCACTATCTGGTTCCGAAGCATGAGGTTCTTTCACCTGAGGAGAAAAAAGCCGTCCTAGAAAAGTATCGTATCGAGCCCTATAAGCTACCTCACATAAAAGCCTCAGACCCTGTTGTACGCGTTATTGGAGCAAAGCCGGGGGATATAATAAAAATAACCCGGCGAAGCCCAACGGCCGGAGAATACATTTACTACCGATACGTGGTTGAGGGCTGATCAGCGTCGCCGAATCCTACCCCTTACCTTCACTTCTAATTTCGTATAGAATCACCAAGGCTTCTCCAAATGGTATACCTAATTCTGAAGCAAGCCTTCTAGGCGATATGTTCGGTTGCTCACGAAGCAGCCTCTCCTCAACATACGCCTTATGATGCTTATACATGATCATCGCATGAACCGTCTCCACAAGTATTGGCCAAAGCGGGCCGCTCACATATCTGCTAAACTCTTCATCGCTCATAGGCGCCTGCACCAAAAGCAGATACCCTTTTTTAAACATAGGTTTTTCGCAATAAAAAGAAAGAGGAAATTTATGGAGGCCTAAAGTAGTATCTGGGCCATTGAGGCCAATTTTCTGACGCAGTCTCCACGTTAAAGTCAACCTCTAACTCCATGCCCACCTTTATCTCCTCATGCTTCACGCCTTGAATTACTCCCGGTAAGCGAACCCCCGGCTCAAGCTCAACTATTCCAAGAGCATAAGGAACCATATGCTGGAAGCTTTTGGGGGCAACGTGAATTACCGTGTAAGTTAAGAGCTTACCCCTATTTTTCAGCTGAATCCAGCTTAGGTCTTCTGAGAGACAGTTTGGGCATACTGGTCTAGGCGGAACAAGAATTCGGCCGCATCTATTACATTTTGCGCCCATAAGCTTCTTTTCACCCACAAACCTATAGAATTGCTCAATTGTAAATGGAGCTGTTTCATTCATATTTTCACCCTCCACGATATATGTGAACTATGCATGTGGCTCCGCTTCCACCCAAATTATGAGTTAAACCAACCTCGCAGTTCTCAACTTGCCTCTTCTCAGCCTGACCGGTTAATTGAAGATAAATCTCATATAGTTGAGCGACTCCAGTTGCACCAACTGGATGACCCTTCGCTTTAAGCCCACCACTTGTGTTCACCGGCAGCTCACCATCTAATGTTGGAATACCTTCCTCAATGAATTTCCCGCCTTCACCAGGCCTACAGAAACCTAAGTCTTCATAGGCGATTAACTCAGCTATTGTAAAGCAGTCATGAACCTCTGCGACATCAATATCCTGCGGTTTCACGCCAGCCATCTCATATGCTTCTTTGGCAGCTATCCTCGTTGCTTTAAGGCTTGTTAGGTTATCCCTCTCGTAGAGTCCTATTGCATCGGTTCCATGCCCTGAACCAACTATGTAAACTGGCGTATCAGTGTATTCCGTAGCGATTTCAGGCTTTGTTAGGATTGCGCAGCTAGCCCCATCAGAGATCAGAGAGCAATCAAAGAGTTTTAGCGGTTTAGCGATAACTCTTGAATCTAAAACCCGCTCGACCGTAACCTCCTTTTGAAGGTGAGCTTTAGGATTTAATGCACCGTTGTGATGGTTTTTAACTGCAACTAGGGCCATCTGCTCCTCTGTTGTACCGTATTTATGCATGTGAGCCGTTGCCATAAGCGCGAACAAGCCGGGAAACGTTGCACCATTCCACTGCTCAAACGGAAAGTCAGCTGCCATAGCTAAATACTCCGTTGCCTCAGATGTTGTCCTATTGGTCATCTTCTCAAAGCCCCCAACCATAACGACGTCATATACTCCAGATAATATTGCAAAGAGCCCATATCTTATTGCCGCGCTGGATGATGCGCATGCAACCTCAACCCTGACAGTAGGTATGGATAATAAACCAGCCCAATCCGACATTATTGGCGCTGAATGACATTGCTGCTCAAAGGATTCACTCATATTTCCGATTATAAGGGCCTCTATATCCTCCTTAGGATTTAAATTTGGGCATCTCTTGAAAGCTTCTGAGGCTGCCTCAGCAAATAGCTCCCTGCCTAAGACTCCTTCTCTCTTACCGAATTTGGATAGCCCCGCTGAAACCACTGCCGCTAAGGGTTTACCTTTCAAACCTCCCCACTTCCAAGACGGATTAATGGTCTAGAAGAAGATAGGTGAGAGAATAATATATATCACTAGCGCAAAGCCGAGAATTAGCTTTAACTATAAAAATTTCTTCTTTATCGGTAAGCAAGAAGCATATTTAATGTGCCAATAAAATGTTAATCACTGACTTATGACCTGTTTCTCCTTCGCTTCCTCAGCTATTTTCTGAGTTCTCCTTATACCTATCTCCGTTATTCGATATTCTCCATCAGCTGTCCTCTCAACTAGGCCATCATTAATGAGCTTAGGCATCTCATTACGCACTGTTTTTTTGGCTTTACCAGTGAGTTTCGAAAGATCCTTTGTGGATAAACTATCCTTATGAAGTTTCCCAATTTTGCTGCCGATGAAAGCGCCGAGAAGCGTCAGGCAGATAGCGTTCTTAGCTGAGAAATCGACCCCAGGGGCGATCATTGGCCCCTCCGAGGTTATCTCCACCAATCCAGCAATGTTATCCATCAGACCGATCAAATCCGGTGTGTAAACTACTTTCCGAATCACTTCTATGCTTGGATACACTTCCGATAGAAACCGCAATATTGATTCTAAGACTTGATCAGCATCTCCCTCAAATTCCACCCTTGTTTCACCAAATTCCAAGTGCGCCCTAACTCTTTTTTCTTCACTCAACCTTAACTTCTTCCTCCGGCTTAACTTTCGGCAACACTTCATCTAGAAAGAATTTTACACCCAATGTTGTCACCCTGTATTCTCCCCGTCCCACTCGCTCAACCAAACCCATACCTGTTAACTCACTCAATCGGGCTGCAATAGTCCTGCTCTTTCCACCGGTTGAAGCTATAATCTCAGCCATAGAGAGCGAATCTCTCTCTAATCGATCAGTTTTATATCCAATGTATGCCTTGATAAGATTTAGCAGTATCATATTCCTGTCTCCACCAATCTTCTCCCGTGAAACAGTTATCACAACTCCCTCAGGCGTGAACGCTATCAGCCCTCTTACACTCCTTAAAAGCTTCTCCAAATCCACAGTGAGAATTAGATCAGATGCAAAATCATACGCTGGAAGAGCTTTACTCATGAAGTTGAAAAAGGCCCTCATAACATCCCCTGGTTTTCCAGTAAACTTCGCTTCTATATCCTTATACTTCACGGTTAATTCCAGATTTGCCTCCCCATCACCCATCGTTCTTCACAAACCTTCATGATCTCAAATATATAATAATGAAACAAAATATATTTTATGTCTGAAGCATATAGTTTTTGACGGTTTAGGATCATGTTTAGGGGGAACGTGAAGGTTTGAGCATGTCAAGGGTTCTTCCAAGACGTTTAAGCTTCTCCAAATTATGTGATATTCTAGTTGCATACTTGAATGCTGGTGCAGATAGTGAGTATATTGGCGTAAGCGATGTTGCAGGTAAATCAAACGTTACATTGCATAATATCAGCCGAAACAACGGCTTCCTAAAGAGCTGGGGCTTCATAGAAGAGGGGGAGAAGGAGGTGGGAAAATATAAGCTAACTCGTGAAGCAGCTGAGTTTGCATATGCATACCGAATAGACCCCAATGGGAGTTTAACTAGACAGTTGCTGAGAAATATTCTATCCAAGGACGAGGTTCTAACAAAATTTGTTGAGCGTATAAGGAATGAAAATATGGATAGAAAATCGGTTCTCGTTGAGCTACCAAGAGTTGTAGGAGACTTAAGAGCTGACAAAGTTGGGTTAAATGCGTTCTTGGACTTGGTGGCTTATGCCTTCCAGATAGACTGGCTCTATACGCCTGCGAAACCATCCAGACCGGCCAGAAAGAACGTTATGCCCGCGAAAACTAAAGTGATGAAACGATCCGCCAGAAGAGTTAAGAGAGAGCCGGCGGGCCCCATCAGAATTGCTGAGCCGAGAGCAAGCATCTCAATAAATCTCACAATAAGCCCGGATGTAACTCCGAACATGCTGAAAGAGTATATTAAAGCTATGCTAAAAGCCTATGATGAGTACGCTCAGGAAAAGGCCGGATGACATGAATCTCAAGAAGATTCCTTCAGCAGTTTCGGAAGCACATCCTTCTCAATCCATCGTTCACCCCTCGGACTCAAAGTCCACTTCGGCTTTCTTAAGGTTGGTTTAAAAACTAAGCCGCGCTTAGCCATTTCATTTAATCTTGAAGAGACCTGAGGCTTTAGCCCTGAATACTCAAGTAACCGTCTTATTTGCGAAGGCTTATTGCTTCTATTTTCAGAGAAATATAAAATCAGGCCTACAGCCTCATAATGTGTGATCTGATCAACGTCTTTTAGAATTAGGACCGGTCCATCATCCGTAATTTTCACCAAATCACTAAATTTCCCGCCTTTACTGGCTACAACCATTCCGGAAACAACTGTTTCCAGTTCGCTCACAAAATTTTCAGGCAAAGATTTTAGTGTGTTAAGGAGGTCATCGGCTGTTGAACCTTCAATAACTACCTTACCGAAAGAGGTCTTTATTTCAGCCTGGATTCTCCCCAATAAGGCATCGTCCTCCCCTTAGCGAAAGAACAGAATAGTATTTAATTATACTTCTGAATAAATAACATTTACCATGTGCGATTAAAAATAGCGCGCTTCCCCCATTGGATTACGTTTAACCTTTAGCCCTTTTAGACATGTCTATCAGCTTTTCTCTGAGAATCCTATTAACAGTCTTAGGCTTAACTCTCCCCCTTAAATCCTTCATCACCAAACCCATTAAAGCACCCAATGCACCCAGCCCCCTCCTGGCTATTAACTCTCTATTCCTTTCCAGATATTTATCAACTATTGATCGAAGTTCCTCCTCCGGCATCATAGTTAAGCCAAGCTTCTCTAAAGCCTCGATCGGTTGAGCCCTCTCATGTTTCGTTAGCCACCTTATGATTTCCGGTATAGCCTCTTTAGAAGTCTTCTCTGAAGCCACAAGTCTAAAAACATTGAGTATCTGCTGATCTGTTAAAACGTCAACATTCACTCCTTCACGCTTCAAGGACTTAAAGGTTTCTGTAAGCGTTGCAGCGACAACTGTCGGTGTAACACCAGTCTCCTTAACTATAAGCTCGAAAAGATCATCATATTCGGAATCTGAAAGCTGTCTGGCAAGCTTATTATTTATGCCGTAGGTCTCCATTAATCTCTTAACTTTTTCATCCGGAAGCTCCGGCAACCGGGCTCTCAATTCCCCTAAATATTCTTTAGTGATCTTGATCGGAGGGACATCTGTTTCAGGATACATTCTGGCGGCCCCAGGCCTAGGCCTCATATATCTTGTTGTACCATCAGGATTCGCTGCACGAGTCTCCTCAGGAACACCTCTAAGCGCCTCACGGGCCCTTTCAACAACTGCTCTAAGCGCGTCTACAGTGTTCTTGGGCTTATCCGCAACCAGCACAATCGCATCCTCAGCGTTCGCGTTCATCTTATCTCTCAATTCAATTATTTCATCCTCTGATACGCCATAAGATTTGAGCTCGTCAGTGTGGAGTATACCTCCAACTCTCCCCCAGAACTTCGCCCTATCCGATAGCTCACCTCCAAATCTTAAGCCTGGTATGAGCTCGAAACCTAATAAGCCAGCAAACCTGGGTAGCTTAACCGCAAGCACTCTCCTTCCACGACTTATGGCCCTCCTCAGCACCCGACACTTACTCTCTCTAAATATCTCCGTAACATCAACGAATTTCTCCCTTAACTCCTCCTCCATAAGCTTGCGTCTCCTTAGTTCATCACGAATTTTTAGGAGATTTAGCTGGCGCTGAACCTCATATTCAATAACCTTAGAGATTAGGTCAAGCTCTTGAACGCCTTTTATCTCTATTAGAGCGCCGTCCCTAATAGATACGTTTAAATCCTGCCTTATCGTGCCGATTCCACGCTTAACTCTCCGGGTGGCCCTTAATATTCTGCCTATCGCCAAGGCAACATTCCTAGCTTCCTCCGGAGAGTTTATCACAGGTCCAGTTGTAACCTCAATAAGCGGTATGCCAAGCCTGTCAATTCTGTAGCGAATTATGAAACCGTCTCCACCAACTTTCCTAGCGGCATCCTCCTCAAGGCTTATATGCTGAATTGGTATTCTTTTTCCATCAACCGCTATTGACCCATTTAAGGCCACCACGCAAGTCCTTTGGAAACCTGTTGTGTTAGAACCGTCTATAACTATCTTGCGCATAACATATATCTCGTCAACCGGCTTAGCGTTCATCATAAGAGCTACTGTAAGGGCTATCTCTAAGGCTTCACGGTTAAGCTCATGCGGCGGCTCCTCATCCATCTCAACAAGACATGAGGTCTCAGTGTTAGCCTCATAAAGTATCTTCACACCCTTCTGAAATTCAAAATATGCTGCTGGATCTATCTGACCGAGCTCACTCTGCGTCGGCCTTAATCTTCGCAGAAACAATATTTCCGGCTCACCCTTAAAGAGCTGCGGCTTACATCCGCAAAATAGTTTCTCGCGGGTTGCAAGCTGCTGATGACATTCTAAACCAACCTTCAGACCTAACTCACCGTAATTAACTCTCAACCTTAGCGTCTCCTTCACTTCGCCGCCCCTATAGTTTCAGGCGGCTCAACAGGCTCAACACTCCTTTCAGAAAATTCATTCGCTATATTCGTTAAAAGAAGTCTTCTAACTTCCTCAGGTTCTCTAGCCTGAGCTAGACACCACATCATCTTAACGAGAGCTGTTTCAGCAAGTATATCATTTAGCGGAATCACACCCATCGTTAAAAGGTCTCTACCATTAGAGTAAACGTTCATGTTTACGCGCCCCCAAATACACTGGGACGTCATAGCAACCACTGCACCGCTTTCAATAGCCCTCTTAATAGCTGGGAAACATTCTCGGCGGATGTGACCTAAGCCGGTTCCCTCTAAGACGATGCCTCTATACCCCTGGGAAACATACCAATCAATGATCTCCGGGCTCATGCCTGGATAAAACTTTATCAGCGCAACTTTCTCATCGAAATTTGCCTTCAGAACAATCTTCCGATCCGGATCTCTACGTTGATAATCATCTGTCAGCATGAAAATGTTTTCGTCTATGATTCTTGCAAGCGGCTTAGCGTTTATGGTTTTGAAAGCGTCTCTACGGCTCGTGTGACATTTCCTAACTTTCGTTCCTCTATGCAGAACTATCGCCTCATCTGAGGGTGTCTCATGCATTGCTACAGCAACCTCCGCGAACGGTCCCTTCGAGGCGGCTAGAACTGCGCCTATAAGATTCATGGCAGCATCAGAGCTAGGCCTATCCTCAGATCTCTGAGCTCCAACGAATATTACTGGAACCGGAAGATTCTGGAGCGCAAAGCTTAGAGCTGCAGCTGAATAACCCATCGTGTCGGTTCCATGAGTTATAACAACTCCCTCAACGCCTTTAGTAGCATGTTCTGCCACAGCTTTCGCCATAGCTGACCAATGCTTAGGTGTTAGATCTTCACTAAAGACGCTAAAGAGTATCTCAGCATCGATAACCGCTATGTCAGATAGCTCCGGGACAATACTATACAAGTCGCTTGCTGAGATCACGGGTCTAACCGCGCCGGTTCTATAATCGACTCGGCTGGCTATTGTTCCTCCAGTGCTTAAAATAGTAACCTTCGGTAGGTTGGGTCTCTGCTTCGGCGGTGGAGGCGGAGTGAATGCCGGTTTCACCTTAGCCTCTATCTGCTCTATTCTGGTCTCTGGCGTAACCTCCACCCCAATGTTATAGCCAGACCTATTCTTTATCACCACATGTTTATCATCACTGTACTCGGATCTCGGAATTAGGATTCCCTCAAAAACATCATTGTCTCTAATTATCCGTATTAGGTCTCCTATCTCAACCTTAGCGTCAAGGAGAACCCTTAGGGCTAAACCCCTATAGCCGGGTAGCTTCACACTCATTATGGTCTTCCCTCAACCGGAAATATTGATCCCAAAAGAGGATAAAAAAGTTATTTATAGAGTAACCTAGCAATCTAGTTCAACCTCGCCTCAACAGATTTCTCGCGGTAACGGAGCGTTTACGGTTGAAGATCTCAAGAAACTATTTTGTAAACCCTGTCCCCCTCTCTAACCCTTTGATTAACCTTCAACCCTATACTTTGCCCACTATATGCTACATTCACATTTTTGTGTTCTATCTGCATGGATTCAACGGTCTGTTCGAAATTTGTTGTCGTACCTCTTATGGCAATCCTGTCACCAATTGATAAAGTGCCCGTTAGCTCCACCACGGCTACCCCTATTCTAGTAAAGTAATGGGTTATTTTACCGACTTCCTTTAATTCTTGCTCAGACATATAGCTCCACCAAACATTCCAAAAATTAGGCTCATCATGCTTAAATGATTTATTATTATTTAGAGTTGCTTCCCGGCATTATTGATCTCAAATCACGCAGTGTATGCACTATGTCGCTTCTTGTTATGATGCCGAGGATCCTGTATTTATTCTTTTTGTCAATTACCAGAAGCCTTCCTATGTCATAGGTGTTCATTTTCTCCAAGGCCTCTGCAACACTACTGTCTGGAAAGACCGTTATTAGATCCCTTGTGCAGATCTCGCTGAGAAAGGTAGTTTCACGTTTCTCCATTGGAACCTTCATAGCGTCCTGTAACGTTACAATCCCAATTATCCTATTTGATTCATCAACCACCGGATAACCTATGTGGTGATACTCAACAATTTTGTCAAGCATCTCACTAACTGTTAAGTCGGAGCGTAAAGATATAACCTTCTTTGTCATCACTTCTTTAACACTTATCTTTTCAAGTCCATTAATTCCTCCGGAAACAAATTTCGCTGAAAATTTCACAGCCCCCGGAACTGGAATTCCCTCTCTAATCATCCTTCTGATTTCCTGTAGGGCTGATTCTCTTTTATATGAGGCGTGCTGAACGAGGTGGGCGAATACTTCAGGCTCCATCCTTCTTGTGACTATAACCCCCTCTTTAACGGATTTGTTAAAGAATTCCTCGCCTTTTTGGGTTCGAATTATAACTGTTGACCAATCCTTTAATGGGCTGGCCCCGCCCACACTTAAGTCCGCAAACTCAGATGTGAAGTCAACGCATGTTTTACATCGATTCATTATGTGCTCTTTAATCGTTGAGAGCGGAATTTGGGTTTCACCGCTCTTTGTATAAACAATATACTTGTTTGATGATAGGTCAACATGCTGAATCTCGTTTGCGGCAATCCCATACTCATGTGAAAGATACTCTAACAGTAGTTCAATTGAAAAAGTCCATAGGCAGAAGAGTCCTATAACTATTTCTAAACTATCTATTAGCTTATGTTGCCACGCCTCAAGCTTACGTAACGCAAGAACATGACAGGGAACCCCGACGAACGCTATGTGGGCTTTACCATACTCGAAAACAGCCTGTCCGAAAGCTCTAGCAACTGCTGAAGGAACAATCTTTGTTTCAACCGCTGAAAGCGTATCATCTGGAACAAGACTTATCGAGGGTTTAATCTTTATTGGAACGGTAGAGGATGCTTCCGATATTATTGCGCTGTCAATCATCCGCTCCTTTATGGCAAAATGTAGTAGCGCATTTACAACGCCTCCGCTTCTTGTCGCCTCTCTTATCGCTGGATCCGAGGCCTGAGCAAGCATAATCCGCCTATAACTGCCTATACTCTCTCTTCTATGCGGCGCATCAGCAGTGAAACTTGCAGTCTCGTAGAGAAGGGCATCACTGTGAGGGCACACATCATAACAGATAGGGCAGAAATCTAAATGCTCAGAGCAGTTATGTAGCCTGTAGGGTCTATTATCTTTAACTCTTATCGTATGGATTGGGCAGGCAGCCTCGCATGCGCCGCATGCGGTGCAGAATCCATGATCAATTATCACACGCTTCAGATCATTAAAGGCTATGAGCTCCTTCCTAATTTTAGACTTCATAGCTAAACCTTCCCAAAATATTCTAGGGAAAAACCTATTTAAATAGGAATCTGTAAAGAATTTAGTCTAATATTTCGTGTCTTTAAATGCTGGAGATTTTTCTTTTAGGTAAAAGGTTAACGTCTCTTATACTCGTAAACCATCCTCTCTCGACTGTAGTCAGCCAATTCAAATTCCCCGGTCATTGTTATGGCGTTTCTCGGACAGCTCTCAGCGCATTGTCCACAAAACATACATCTGTCAACATAGTGGGTTATTTCAGCCTCCGCGGCCTTCCCCCTCATTTCAATAGCTCCAGATGGACAAATTCGGCTGCAGAGGCCGCAACCAATACATTTATTCATGTTCCAAACTGGCCGTCCCCTAAATCCTTCAGAGGGAGGTATGCGCTCCTCAGGGTACTTAACTGTAGCTGGCTTGCTAAACAGCCGCTTTACAGCCTCCCTTATGATAGCCAAGCTTTCACCTCCTAACCTATAGAGAAACGAGAATTATTTGGATGATGGCTAAGGGAACCAAATACTTCCACATTCCTGAAACCATCTGATCTATTCGGAGCCTTGCAAAGACGGCGTGGAAGAATGAAAGCAGAATGATCACTATGAACATTTTAATTAGGAAGAATGCGATTGGTGGAATGAAGCCTATTGGTTGAGCTCCACCTAAATACAGTGAGGATATTAATGAGGAAGCAAGTAGAAGTTTCAAGTTTTTTCCAAGTCTGAGTAATGCCAATTTTCTGCCGCTGAACTCCGTCATCCAGCCGGCGACGATTTCAGTTTCCGCCTTTGGAATGTCGAAGGGGATAAGCTCGAGCTCAGCGAGTATGCAGATGAATAAAATTCCGAAGCCTAAGGGTTGAAGAATAATCGTCCATAAACCGCTTGAGCTTTGCCACTGGACGATGCCGCTTACTGAAAGAGTTCCAGAGGGAAGAGCCGGTCCCACAATGGCCAACGCTAAGGGTATCTCATATCCGATCATTTGCAGAGCGGTTCTCACCCCGCCGATAACACTGAAGGAGCTTACGGAACAGTAGCCGGCTAAGAATGCTATTACAGCAAGTAGTGTTAAGATGAACATTAGAAAAATTAGGTCACCTTCAAAGCTAACTAGAGCCTCTTCGCCGCTCATCGGAATAATGAATAAGGCGGTTAATGACAGAGTGAAATATAGTATTGGGGCCAGGGTGAAAATTGGGCGGTCAGCCCATTTTGGGGTTATGTCTTCCTTTGAGAGTAGCTTAAGGAAGTCGGCTATCGGCTGAAGGATGCCTGATGGGCCTGTGTAAAGCGGTCCATAGCGGCTTTGAATTCTAGCCACAATTTTCCGATCAACCCATTCAGCTAGAAAGGCTAGGAGAATGAGAGAGAGAATCCCAGGGAAGACTAATATTTGAAGGGTCAATGTCAGCGGGTCCTGCGGCATTTCCGCGCATGCCTCCTTAATTCCTCAAGGCTTACGATTCTTCCTTCTCCTTTTTCAGCATCTATTATTGCCATTCTATCCATGCATGCGAAGCATGGATCTATTCCTGCTAGAACAATAGGTATGTCAGCTACATGCTGTCCTAAGAGCATCTTGCATAGGGCAGGTATATTAGCGAGGGTCGGGCTTCTAACTTTATAGCGTTCAGGCCTGATTGTTCCATTAGACCTAGCGTAATGGATGAGTTCTCCCCTAGGAGCCTCGACTCTTGAGATAGTCTCACCGGCTGGAACAGCCATTGGAACCCTTATACGGGTCATGCCTGAGGGCATATTTTTCAGCGCGTAGCGTATTATGTTTATGCTTTCAAGCATTTCTTGGCATCTGACTATTATCCTTGCGTGGACGTCGCATCCCTCATTCACAACGACATCAAAAGGTATTTCATCATATGCTGCATAGGGATCATCCTTCCGTACATCATATTTTATTCCGCTTGCCCGTAAGGTAGGTCCTACAGCGCATAGGTTAACAGCATCTTCCGGTTTAAGAACTCCAACATCAACCGTTCTCTCCCGAATGGTTGGGTCAGCCTGAACAACTTTTATGTAATCTTCTATTCGTTCTTCGAGGAAACCGAGTCCCTTCTCTATTTTCGGAATAATCTCCGACGGCAAGTCCCTTCTAACTCCGCCTATCGTGTTCATTGCATAGTTAACGCGGTTTCCTGAGATAAGCTCTAAAATATCCATAACAGTTTCTCTGTCCCGCCAGATGTACATGAAAAGCGTGTCAAAGCCTATTTCATGCGCGGCTATCCCACTCCATAGCGAATGGCTGTGGATCCTTTCGAGCTCAGCGATGATCACGCGTATATATTTTGCGCGGGGCGGGGCTTCAACTCCGAGAAGATCCTCCACAGCCTGACAGTAGCATGTTGTGTGGGCGTCTGAACATATTCCGCATATTCTCTCGACTAAATAAATGTTCTGAAGGTAGGTTCGGGCCTCCATAGCCTTTTCGATCCCGCGGTGATTATAGCCTATGCGAGGTTTAACATTAATAATTATGTCCCCCTCAACCTCAAAGGTGAAGTTCTCAGGCTCCTTCAACGCCGGATGCTGAGGGCCGAATGGAACCCTAACTATTGAACCGTAACCCATTCCAGATTTCACCCTTCACCGCTCATTTTCCTAAGATCGCTGGATGAATACTCTTTTCTCAAAGGATATACACCTTCAGGCCACTCTTCCGGAAGTATAAGTCTAGAGAGATCCGGATGCCCCTTGAAAACTATGCCTAATATGTCATGGACTTCCATTTCGTAGAGAACTGCGCCTGGAATCAGATCAACTATGGAAGGCACGGCTGGGTTCTCCTTTGAAACATCTACTTTCAGGGAGATGGAGACAGCGTTCTGTAAAGCGAAGTGATATATTAGTTCCATCTCATTGCCTAAATCGAGGCCGGTGATGGTTGATAAGTGCTTAATTTTTAATTCCTTAACTAAGAGGGTAACTGCTTCTCTCAACGCTTCCAACTTCACTTTAATGAATATTCTCCTAATCCTCGGGGTTGAAGCGTCCAAAATTTTATCGCCTAACACTGCTTTAAGCTTTTCAATCACCATATTTTCTGAGAGCGTCATTATCTTTCCCTTTCCTCTTCCTCAATCTTCTCCAGAAGCTTAGCTATTCCATCTATGATTGCCTCAGGCTTAGGTGGGCAGCCTGGAACATAGATGTCTACAGGAATCACAGCGTCAACCCCGCTGTGCACATTATAGCAGTCCCTAAACGGTGCGCCGCTACATGCGCATGAGCCTATGGCAATCACATATTTGGGGTTCGGCATCTGCTCATAAACTCTAAGAAGCCTTCTCTTAACCTGCAATGTTACAGGCCCGGTAACTACTAGAATGTCGGCGTGGCGGGGGCTTCCCTCAAGCAGAATTCCAAACCTTTCAACATCAAATCTCGGGGTGAGGGCATCTACAAATTCAATGTCGCATCCATTGCATCCTCCAGTATTAAAGTGGATGAGCCAAGGAGACTTCTTTAGAGCCCATTTAACCAGCTTCGTTTATAGCTTCCCCCCTAACGATAAGAGGAGTTAAGGCTGCCATTAAAATTATGATTGAGTAAATTAATGGGTAAGAGCGGACGATGGACCATGAGGTTGCTATTAGAAAAGCGAAAACATCGAAGATTAAAAAATAAACGGCGAAAATAAAGAATCTTTCAAGGTTTATTCTCGTCTCACCGACCTTCGGAGGTTCTTCCCCGCAGGCGTAGGGGATGGTCTTTTCTCTGCTGGTGTGCTTGGTTTTCACGGAGATCTTCCCGCCGATCCAGTAGATTAGTAAAGCTATTAGAAAGGAGGTTGCTAAAGCTACGGACAGAATCAGTGGTTCCTTCATGATGGTTTCCTCTCGAATCAAATCACAAGCTTTCTGATTTAGGCGTATAAATGTTTCTATTTCTGTAGGAATTTAAGGGATAAAACTTTTAAATGTGAAGTAGTGAACGATAAAGTTTGTTGAAGATAGAAGGGATGATTCAGATGCTCGGCGAAATAATCCAATTTGCCCTAATGATTCTGACTGTGATGCTGGCGTTACTGACGGTTGAATTAAAAGACATCCTACACGCTATTCTAAGCTTCTGCGGGATGTGTATTCTAATAGGTGCTCTCTTCTGGCTTCTGAACGCGCCTTACGTTGCCGTATTTCAACTTCTAATCTATGCTGGGGCGATAGTCACATTGTTTATAGCCTCCATTATGTTGACAACTAGAAAGAAGGGTTTGAGGTAAATGAGGTTTGACGGTATAGAAGTTGCCGGATTGATCGTTGCAATACTAGCAATAATGGTTTCATGCGTTTTTATTTTAGGGAATAGTTTCCCAGCATTTCAATATGTCTCAAAGGAGCATCCTCCAAGGCATTTGGTGGAAAACGCTGGGAATGTCGGTCAAGCGGTAAGCATTTTCATGTGGAAAAATCGAAGTTTAGACCTGATTGTGCAGGCTTTAGTTCTATTTGGCGCCGCCGTCGGCTGCCTGGCGATTCTAAGAAGCGAAAAACCTGGGGAGTGAGGTGAAGTCTAGGTGATTCCGCTTTCCTATTATCTCGTTTTCACATCTATACTTTATATGGTTGGAATCTACTGTTTAGCCACAAAACGTAACATGATACGACTGGTTTTGGGGATAGAGATTCTTATAAATGCGGCGAACCTAAACTTCATAGTCTTATCGGCGAACTGGAAAACAGGGTTTGTAGACCCTTTCGCTCATTCAATAGTGATTATTTCTACGGCTTTAGCTGGATGCATAAGTGCGGTGGCGTTAACAATTGTTGTTTACGCGTATCGGCATTATGGAACTTTAGATATTCGAGAGCTTAAACGCCTAAAAGGTTAGTGTAGGTGAAAAATTATGTTCACCCTTCCATTGGATCTGCTTTTTATCTTCGCTGTCACCACGCCGTTCATTGGTTGGATAACTCTAAAGCTTAATAGAAGAGGCTTATGCAGTGCGTACGCGGCGTTGGGTTTAGTAGTTTCAGGGGTTGCACTCTATAATTTATTTTTAAGAGTTTCAGTCAGCGTAGTGAGGTTTTCATCGCGAATTGGGTTTTTTTCATCGTGCTTTAGAATTGACATGCTGAGCGTTTTCATGGCTGCCGTATATATGATGCTAGGATTCTTCGTCACTGTGTACTCAGTTAAGTACATGCAGAGAGACACGGGAGTTTCGCTCTACTACACTTTGCTGTTGGCTATGATAGGCGGGATGATTGGGGTGGTTTTTGCTGGGGATCTGTTTACACTCTTTGTTTTCTGGGAGTTGATGTGCATTACCTCTTATGTTCTGGTTGCTTTTAGAAAGGAGAATTGGGAGCCTATAGAGGCTGGATTAAAATACCTCATTATGAGTTCGGCTGGTTCTGCAACTGTTCTCTTTGGTATGTCTCTCATTTATGGTATGACTGGAACCCTAAACTTTGAGGGTTTAGCGTCAACTTTAGGCGGAATTGAATCAAACGGTTGGCTCTACATGGCTTCTCTTCTCATTCTTATAGGTTTCGGGGTTAAAGCTGCAATCGTTCCGCTGCATACGTGGCTACCAGACGCACATTCTGCTGCGCCTTCACCTATTTCAGCAATGCTTTCAGGAGTGGTTATTGAAACAGGGGTATACGCGTTATGTCGAACCTTCTTCACTGCTTTTTTTTCCATTCAGATTCAATGGTTCACTGTTTTAGCGTCTTTAAGTGTAATCACAATGACTCTTGGAAACCTTACAGCCCTGTTACAAAGAGACTTGAAAAGACTGCTTGCTTACTCAAGCATTGGGCACGTTGGATATATGCTCGTCGGCTTATCAGTTGGAACTCAGCTCGGATTAACAGGTGCGACATTACACATTTTTAACCATGCCTTGATGAAGGGAACTGCTTTCCTATGTGCGGGAGCAATTATCTACAGGTTGGGAACGAGACAATTAGACGAAATAGCTGGGGTGGGAAGGAAGATGCCAATTACATCTGTAGCTTTTGCAATTTCACTTTTTGCACTAACTGGAATGCCACCTCTAAACGGTTTTGTGAGCGAACTAACACTTTTTTCCTCAACTGTTCAAGCGAATGTGGCATGGCTTGGAATAGCGATAGTGTTGAACAGTGCCTTGTCCGCTGGATATTACCTGCGGGTCATCCATGTGTTGATTCAATCTTCAAATTCTGAAAAACTCGGAAAGGTGAAGGAGGCACCAGTCATGATGTTGGCGCCAATCTGTATAATGTCTGCTCTGATTATACTGTTTGGTGTGTGGCCTGACCCGGTTTTGGAGTTTGCGAAGAAAGCTGCGGTTGGACTGTTATCTATGACGTGAGAGGTGAAAAGGAATGTTGTGGGGCTCTAACATTGTTCCTTGGCTCTGCTGGATTTTCCCGATGATAGGTGGAGTGCTTGCTCTGTTGCTGGCTAAGTTTGACAACCGTGTCAGAGCTGTAACGGTTGTCTTGTTCTCATTCTTAGGATGGTTAATGGCTGTCTTTATGGTTCCAGAGCTTTTCACCCCTAAAATTGTCGACAAGACAGCGTTCTGGATCACGCTTCCAGGTAACGCCTCTGTGAGTATAGGGATGCTCGTTGACCCTTTGAGTGTGATTCTCGCGAATGTTGTGGCTTTTCTCGGTTTTATCATAATGGTTTATTCAATAAAATACGTGGAGGATGAGTCTGGTCAGACACGTTACTGGTTCCTCATGTCCCTTTTCATAGGCAGTATGCTTCTGTTAGTTCTAGCGGATAATTTAATCCTCTTTTTTATCGGATGGAAGATAGTTGGACTGTGTAGTTACGCCCTTATTGGACATTATTACAGCGATGAAAAGGAACACTGGATAGGAGGACCTTCGCCGTTTCCGTTTCAGAAGCCTTCTAGATGCGGGTTGAAAGCCTTACTCGTTACAACCTTCGGTGATGTTTCACTTTTGGCTGGAGTAATCGTGCTTTACTTATACTCGGGCACTTTCAATTTTGTGCAGCTTTATCAAACGGCAGATGCTTGGTTAGGGAATATAGCAGCCAACCCAGGCTTGCTCACTTTGACTTCTATTTTACTTTTAGGAGGACCGATAGCAAAATCTGCTCAGTTTCCGCTTCACGAGTGGCTTCCTGAGGCAATGGCTGGTCCAACTCCTGTTTCAGCTTTGATTCATGCTGCCACCATGGTTAAGGCTGGAGTTTACTTTGTCGCGCGTATGTTACCCGTATTCTTTTATGCATATTGGATAGGGAATTATCCTGAGGCTCTTACGTTTTTCCTTTTGACGGCTGCCATCGGAGCTTTCACGGCTTTTCTTACGGGGACTCAAGCTATGGTTTCTAAGGAGTTGAAGAAAGTTCTTGCGTATTCGACCATGAGTCAGATCGGATATATGATGCTCGCTCTGGGCGTGGCTGGTTTGAGTGTGAACGCTTTAACAACTGGTGTTTCAGCTGGAATTTTCCATCTGATAAGCCACGGTGTTTTTAAGGCGGCGTTGTTCCTCTCCGCCGGAGTTCTGATTCACTTTTCCGGCTCAATTTATATGTCTGAGATGAAGTTTTCACGTCGTTCCTTACCTTTAACATGGCTTTTCATGTGGATAGTTTCTTTGTCGCTTATGGGGGTTCCACCGTTCTCCGGGTTCTGGAGTAAAGATGAAGTCTTGTTGTCTTGCATACAGAGCGGACAATACCTGTTGTTCACGGTTGCTTTGGTCACGGTTGCAATCACATGTTTCTACACTGTACGTTTCATGGGAATAATATTTCACGGAACGCAAACTGTCGAGGAAGATCAGACGTATGCTGGAAAGGAGAAAACAAGCGGGTTGCTGCTTGTTCCCTACGGAATCTTAGCTGCTTTAACCGTGGTTATAGGTTTAGCTGGCCCTTGGGTTAACAGTTTTCTACATAGCACGTTTGAGAAATACTTCACGGAATCCCTAGGATTAACTCTCACTGGTGGCACCAGTGGAATTGCAGCCATCAACTCGACTTCTAACTCATCAATACCTCTGCTTAGCGTCTTGCTTCCAATAGTTTCTGTATTGATGATTGTGATAGGAGTGTTTCCAGCCTACAGGCTTTACGTGTCACACAAGAGCATGCCTGAAAAAATAATTGGGGCGCACAAGAGTTTGCAGAGTCTTCACAAGTTCCTCTGGAATCGTTGGTACATTGATGCTTTCTACAGCAAGGTTTTTGTGAACGGAATGTTTGCTATGAGGCAGCCCGTGATTAAGTATGTTGAAAGACCAATTGATTATGCCTTAAACGAGGGTGTTCCAAACTTATTCGCTGTCGCCAACAGAGGCTTACGGAAGGTTCAGACGGGCGTATTGTCGATTAACATGCTTTACGTTTTGGCGTTTCTAGCGACAGCTGTTTTCATCTTATTGTTGCTGGGGGTGTTATAAAATGCAAATTCCATACATGTTACTTCAAACAGTTCTCGTGCCAACGCTTTCCACTCCAATCTTAGCTTTACTTGGGAAAAAAATTGGGAAACGTGTAGGCTGGATAGCCTGTGGAATCCTCACTTACACAACTCTCCTTCTTATAATTGCTGGCGTTAACTTATGGAATGGAGCAGTGCCAATCCAAGAGGAATACACTTGGAGCACCAGCGTTTTCAGTTTGCAATTTGGGTTTTTAGCAGACGGACTCAGTTTACCTGTCGCTTTCATAATGAATTTGATATGCAACGCTCTTGTCGTATACTCCGTTGAATATTTAGATCATAGAATCCGTGTGATTTATAAAAAAGAAAGTAAATCTTTAAATGCCTTTTATTATTCAATGTTCATGTTTTTTGCTACGGGCCTCATTGGAATATCTTTTGCAACCAACTTAATTGAAATATATGTCTTCCTTGATTTACTACTTATTCCTCTTTACTTTACAATGAGTTATTTTGGATATACTGATCGCCATAGAATAGCGATTATGTGTTTCTTATGGGGATTTATAGGAGGAATTCTGTTTCTAGCCGGATCCGTTTTAGCGTATTTTCAAACGGGAAGTTTTCTTATTTCAGATTTGCCAAATCTTATAGGAAAACCCCTTGCCATCTGGTCGTCTGTCCTTTTACTTCTCAGTATGTTAACTAAACTGGCAGTATTTGGTTTTCATGTATGGCTTCCATGGGTTCACGGTGAACATCTCGCCTGTATTGCTGCAATATTGGCAATT
>CAZGXE010000009.1:0-19452 GCA_964529605.1 uncultured Candidatus Bathyarchaeia archaeon
ATGAGTGAGGAGAGTAAACCCTTTTACCTTCAGCCCCCATGGAGCATATTATTTGATATACGGCGACTGCAGAGGGTTAACCCGTGGAATGTGGATGTAGCCTTCCTGCTTTCATCCTTTCTTGAGGAGATGGAGCGGAGGGCGGGAGTGGATTTTAGGGCCTCCGGCATAGCCCTCGACTCCTCAGCATTCATATATCTTCTGAAATCTAACTTGCTCCTAAAGCTTGAGGAGCCGCCGGCCGCTCCGCCTAAACCGAATGTTGACTTTATACCGCCGCCACTGATCCTACCATTACGCTATGAGCTAACAACAACCACCATACAAAACCTTCTGGAAGCTCTAAACGAAGCCCTGAGAAGCGAGAAGCCTCCATCTATTAAGAAGACGAGTAAGCCCATACTTCCACCACCCGAGATTGTTCCAACCATAAGTGCATATTTGATGGAGATTGAGGACGAAATTGAAAGGTTGCTTCAAAAGATGCGGCTGCTAGCGGAGAAAAATGAGATAATAACTTTCTCAAAGCTAGTGGAGGGATTAAAAAGAATCGAGATGATAAGGGTTTTCATAACTCTACTCTTTATGGCGCAGAAGGGTAAGGTGACCCTATGGCAGGATGATGAGCTCAACGAAATATATGTAACATTATGTGGAGGGGGAGATTAATGTCAACATTAGCAACTAACACGGTTAACATCCGCAGTAGAACATTGGGAAAGAAGAGGGGGAGAGGGAAGGAGAATATTGAGGCAAAGCTTAGGCTTCTTGAGGCTGCGCTTTACGTGGCCGGTCGGCCTCTAGACCTGAAAACTCTATGTAAGGTTATAGGCTCCCGATCTGAAAGAAAAGTTCAGAAGCTTGCAAGAACCCTTATGGAAGAGTATAAACGGCGTAATACAGCTCTAGAAATACTTGAACTTGAGGACCGCCGATTTGTTCTCCAGCTTAAAACCGAATACTCAGATAGGGTTAGGAGGCTTGCCATAAGACCGCTCTTAACAACTGGTCCTTTAAGAACCTTATCCTACATAGCGTACAAGCAGCCCGTCGCACAGAAGCAGGTTGCTGAGGCAAGGGGTGGACATGCCTACAGTCATATAAAAGAGCTCCTCGGAATGGGATTAATCACCCGAGAAAAAAATGGCAGGGATATGATTCTGAGAACCACCGATTACTTCGCCGACTACTTCGGTTTAAGCCGAGATATAAAAGTTATGAAGCGACAATTGAAAAAAATATTTAAGAGAAGAGGGGAAGAAACTTTACCAGCAACCCTCAAGAATGGCATGTAACAGAGGGAAAATGAAAGGTTATGTGGATATTTATTGGCAAAGCCTCTGCGCCGGTCATTAGGCCGTTAAACTTATATTAGCCCAAGTTTTCTCTTAAATTCTCAAGGGTTAATAGGAGAATGTAGGATTAATGTCTGTTTGGCATGGTGATCTGCACAAAAGAAAGCCAACGGGTGGAAAAAGGAAACCCTATAGGGGAAAGCGGAAGTATGAGATGGGATCATTCCCAACCGAGACAACTCTAGGTGAGCACAAAACCAAGGTGGATCGCAGAAGAGGGGGTAACATAAAGGTGAGGTTAGTGAGCGCTAAGTGGGTGAATGTTTCAGATCCAAAGAGTGGGGAAACTAAGAAGGTTGAGATTCTCAGAGTTCTGAAAAACCCGGCTAACATAGATTACGACAGGAGGAGTGTTATAACAAGGGGATGCCTCATAGAGACGCCTCTGGGAACGGCTAAGGTAACATCGAGACCTGGGCAGTCCGGGGTTTTAAACGCTGTGCTGGTTAGCAGGAAAGAATAATTACGAAAAATAGATTCTCCTCTATGAAATTGTTTAGGCGCCACGAAAATGAGGAGGAAAGATGAAATAATTTTATGGCCTGTCTACTTCGATTCTTTGAGAACTAGAAGGGAAGGGAGGAGGCTGCCGAAAAATCTATGTGCACCCTCACCGAGCCTCACCATGATTGAGAGAGCTCTTAAAAATCTTGGTTTGGAGTATGAAGTTTTCCCGGAGCCGGTTTATCCCCGTCTTCCATGGATTAAAATGGGTTTCGTAATTGTAAAGAAATCTGGGCGTAAGGGGCGAATATTGAAGGATGTAGCAGTCGAGCTGAGAAAAATCTCTACGTGAATCATTCTCTAGGAAAATGCTTAAATAACTGGTTGAGTTCATTTTTTTATCCATCCCTTTCTGTGTGGGGGTAGAAGCTTGAAAAAGATTGGGGAAGCTCTCCATATCGGTCCGAACAATAAGGTTATAGCCAAGGTGAGCAGCCCCATAAGGCTTGGCGAAACCGTTTTTGATGTAAGAAAGAAGCCTATCGGGATTGTTCTTGACATTTTCGGACCTGTGAAGGCGCCTTACGTCGAAATTGAAGTTAAAAATCAGAAGCCGGAAAAGGTTATTAATTCACCCTTATACGTTCTGCCTAAATATAAACGCTTGAAGGGAAAGAGATGGAGATAAGAGAAGAGGAAGAGAACGCTCGATCTCTTCCACCTCTCATGAGGGATATTCGACGCTGCCCAGAATGCGGTAGCACAAGATTGATACGAGATTACGAAGCCGCTGAAGTAGTTTGCATGGAATGCGGTTACGTTATAGATATGAAAATAGCTGACCGGGGACCGGAGTGGCGGGCTTTCGATAATGAACAGAGGGATAAGAGGGCGAGGGTTGGCGCACCGCTCACATTCACAATGCATGATAAGGGCTTATCCACGGTGATTGATTGGCATGATAAGGATACTTTCGGCAGGAGATTTAATGCGGATCAGAAGGCGCAGATATATAGGCTTAGGAAGTGGCAGAGGCGGATTAGAGTTTCGGATGCTATGGAGAGAAACCTTGCGTTCGCCCTCTCTGAGATTACAAAGATTGCAAGCAACCTTTCTCTTCCCAGGAGCATTCTTGAAACCAGCTCAGTGATTTATAGGAAAGCCGTGAAGGAGCATCTTATACGTGGGAGGTCAATACAGGGGATAAGCGCCGCCGCCGTCTACATAGCTTGCAGAAAATGCGGGCTTCCAAGAACACTTGATGAGATAGCGAATGCAGCTAACATAAGCAGGAGGGAGATTGGGCGGAGCTACCGGTTTCTCGTAAAGAAGCTGAATCTTTCCATACCGCCTCTTAAAGCAAGCCATTACATATCTAAATTCTCAAATCAGCTTGCAATGCAGGGGAAGGTTGAGGAGATCGCGAACAAAATTCTCTCGGCGGCAACCGAGCTTAAGCTTACATCCGGTAGGGGCCCAACTGGCATAGCGGCTGCGGCGAGCTATGTTGCCTCAGTGCTTATTGGTGAGAAGCGAACCCAGAGGGAGATTGCTGAAATAGCGAAGGTCACTGAAGTGACGATAAGGAATAGATATAAGGAGCTCACTGAACGCCTAACATTTGTTGTAACACTTTAAATTCGGTTTATGATTCATTTCTCTAGTGTAATTCTTCTTTTAAATAATCCAATGATAAAATCTTGAAGAACTGTTGAAGGTTCAATAGAAAGTATCAGCGCGATTGGACGCGTGTGAGATGAGCGGTAATTTAGACGATTTAGTAGAGGCTATTAAAAGGCTTAGAAAGAGCGAAGTTAGAAGCTTAATTGATGACAGGATAAGGGAGTTCAGGGAGAACGGGAAAAAATCTATCACCGAAATCTTTAAAGAACTCTGCTTTTGCCTTTTGACAGCAAACTTTAACGCTGAAAGAAGCTTAAAGATTCAAGAAGAGATTGGAAACGGCTTTTTAAAGCTTCCGGAACATGAGCTGGCTGAGAAGCTTAGGGGTTTAGGCCACCGCTATCCCGTTACAAGAGCCAAGTACATTGTTGATGCGAGGAAAATGATTAGGCCATTAAGGGATATTTTGCAGTCATCCATGAATGAGGAGGCTTTGAGGGAGTGGTTGACTGGGAACATTAGGGGATTAGGCTATAAGGAGGCAAGCCATTTTCTCAGAAATATGGGTTTCATGAATTTAGCCATAATAGACTTTCATGTGATCAACATTCTGTCCAAGTATGGGTTGATTAGCGGAGTGAAAACTCTGACGAAACGTAGGTATAGGGAGATTGAAAAGCTGCTTAGAGAAGTAGCCAAGCGAATAGAGCTTAGCTTGGGGGAACTAGACTTATATTTATGGTTTATGGAGACAGGGAAGGTTTTGAAATAAAAATAGTTGCTGAATTGCAATAATAAGCCGTGGGAAATGGATTTTTCACCAAAAAAGGCTGATTTAGCCGCTGGTGTGCTCTGCCACTTCTTTCTTTTTCCCTTCGTTTTCATCTTTCCCATCGTTTCGTAGGAGGGCGATTATCTTCGCTATTTTTTCAGGAGGGATTCTTTCGGTGTTTATAGCAATATCGAATGGTGGGAGCTTCGATATGTCGGCGCCAAGTAGCTCACGGGTTAACTTCACAATCTTACGGTCTTTCTCCTCAATCTTTCTGAAGGCAACGAAGTCGGGTCCACCGTGCTTTTTAATCCTTCTTCGAACCCTCTCTTCTTTTGGAGCAACCAATAGAACCCTTAGGCCCTTAGCCTTATCTTTAGCGGCGAAAATAGCTGGCTCACCCTCTATGATTACAGCCCTATCCTTTCTTGATAGAATGCTGTTCAATCTTTCCCTGATTTTTCTCTCAATGTTGCTGCCATTAATGAAGGGGATTGGAACCGGGAGGGTTCTTCGGTATTCTCTTCCAAAAGCACTTTCATTCACAATCTCAAGTGAAAGTTCCCTTTGAACTAAACGTGCAACAGATGTTTTCCCTGAACCAGAGAGTCCGTAGAGAATTATATGTGGGCCGGTTGGGTGGTGGCGGGCATAAACAATTAGAGTCTCCGGAATCTTATACACTAAGATCGGAAGTCTTATTAGAACGTCGATGAGGAGGGACATGAGGAAGGGAAGTCTCGGATCAACGTTCCAGAGGAGCCCTCCGACCAGTACAGCCGGTATGGTCATGCTTCGATATAGGAAGTCTCTAGTAGCCTCCCACTCGCTTTGGAGGTCTTCGGGAATTACTTCTGTTGAGGCGGCAGTCCATGAGGGGGAGGAGGCAACGCCTATGGCTCTGAAAAACCATGCGATTAACGGAATGAAAGGTGTGAGAAACCATTCTCTAAAAGTTCCTCCGATCAACAGGATGGTTATGCAGAGGTATAGGAAGGGGCGGACGAGTAAAATTGCCTTTTTCCTACCCTTTTTATCAGAGATTTCAGCGAGGGGAAGCATGAGCAGGGCTGATGTTAAACTGTAGACAGAGGGCAGGAGACCTAAAATTATTAATGGTGAACCGCATACTTCAGCGGCATATATAATCCAGAAGGGTGCAACGGACTCCCACACCCATGGCCCAGTTAAGGATAGGAGAAACCACGGGGCGGCTCCCCTCTCTTTTGAGATTCTATAGATTTTGCTCATCTGCCCGAAGATCTCTTTCATTCCCTCAGTTACCCTTTTTAGGTTTCCTCCTGATTGTCGGAGGCTTATCCTCCAGTTTCCTCCATGTGTAGGCTAAAACCGTAAGTGTGAGAAAGAATTGAACCATGAATATGTTTCTGATCCAGTTTAGGTTTCCTCCGCCGAATGCTTGAATTGATAGGGTGCCTAATGGCGGAACAATAATGTTCGCTAAACTGTTTATTGTGTTCATTAGGGCTATGGTTCTACTTCTAGTCTTCTGTTCAGATGAGGAGAATAGAAGCGCCACATATGCTGGTGTAACAAGAGCTGTTCCAACGGCTCCTAGGAAGTTAGCGATTACCGTTATCCGCCAGTCCGCGGCTAGAGCGTAGATGAGCGGGTTCGGCAGGGTTAAGGTCATCCCTATAACCACCATCTTCTTTCGGCTGTACTGATCAGATATCCATCCGCCTATCAGAATGAAAGTGAGGAAAACAGCTGACCATATTGACGCAAGAATACTTAGGGCTAGGGCGTCCGCGCCGAGAACCTCTTTAATAAATAGTGTGGTGAGCCCCCCGCTTAAGCCAGCGATCATTGTTAGAGTGAAATCCCTAATCATCAGTACCTTGATGTTCCCCTTAATTGTAGATTTCGTTGCTGAGATTATATTTAGCAGATGCTTTCCCACCATGGTTGACTTAGAACGAGAAACAGGGTTCCTAATAAACTTCTCCCTTATGTGAGTATACACCTGAGTATTATTTCTGAGGGGAAAGGATTTCAGGATTAAGGCTGAAGATGGCTCTTACTACCTACATTTAAAAGAATCCTTCTATTTGCAGGCGGGCTCTCTGTCTAAGGAAGACGACCGCTATGCCCTCTTCTCTAAGCCTCTTTCTGAGCTCACTATCATTCGTTGCAACCATATATTCACATTTTTTAGCGACACGTAATAGGATGTCATCATAGCTCTCACCCGGCTTCACACTAACCTTCATAAGCCGGCATTTTTTCGCTAACTCCAACGCTGATGATGCTTGCCTGCGAATCTTCTCAGATTTTCTGGCTGAGAGCTTCTTGAGCTCCTCCAGGGTTGTTGAAAGTACTATCGGCTCAAAACGGCCAATTAAGGCCTCTATTTCGCTGAAGATGTCTATTTTAAACTGGAAGGGTAGAAGAAGGAAGTTTGCGTCAAATATGACCTTACGCATTTTGCCTGATCAACACCCTATTGAGAATAGACCCTTGCTAGTTTCGCAGCCAATTTTATTGCCTCCACTAAACTACTGGGGTTCGCTAGGCCCTTCCAAGCGATATCATAGGCAGTTCCATGATCAACCGATGTTCTAATGAATGGGAGACCGAGGGTTACGGCGACGGCTCCGTAAAAGTCAAGGGTTTTAGCGGCTATATGCCCCTGATCATGATAAAGCGATAGAACAGCGTCATATCTGCCTATTAATGCCTGATGGAAAACGCTGTCGGCTGGAAGTGGACCGGCAACCTTTAGGCCCATTTCCTGAAGCTCTCTGACCGCTGGGATTATTTCTTCAATCTCTTCTCTACCTATCAGGCCGTTGTCGCTTGCATGAGGATTCAGGGCTGCTACGGCTATTTTAGGCTTTTTTATCCCTAGCCGACGCAGCATCTTCTCAACATTTAGGGTCATATGGATAATCCGATCTTTTCTAACAGCCTTTATGGCTTCGGCTAGGGGCACATGTCTGGTCAAAAAGAATATTCTCAGATTTTTAACCCAGAACATTGTTAGGGGCTCATCGACTCCGCATAGGGACGCAAGCAGCTCTGTATGCCCAATATGCTTGCTTCCAGTCATGTTTATGGCTTTCTTGTTTATCGGGGCTGTGGCTATAGCGTCGATTTCTCCTTTAAGCGCGTACTCCACGGCTCTTTCAATATATTGTATTGAGGCTCGGCCGGCTTCCGCTGAGATCTCGCCTATTATTAGATTTTCGACATTAACGTTTTTCAGGTCAACTATTTCGATTAGACCTCTTTCGCCTTCAGCCTCAGCTGGAGAATTCAAAACTCTAAAGTTTACCTTAAGCTTAAGCCGGTCGCTGACCTTCTTTAATACTGCTAAATCACCTATTATGACTGGTTTGCATAAACTGAAAAGGCTAGGTTCGAGAAGGGCTTTTACTGAGATTTCCGGCCCTATGCCAGCCGGATCACCGATCGTTACTCCGATGACTGGTCTAGTAGACTCTTCCATTAAATGCTGATAATCTTCTGAGGGATCGGTCTTCCCTATAGATCTTGTCTCCCTATCCATTCACGCTTCTTCCTGAGATAGTATAAATAGGTTCGGTAAGAGACTTCTGGTGGAACCCTATGGTCAACCGTTGGGATGTATCCGCCTTCCTTAAGTAGCGGTGTAAGCCTTTTAAGTTCCTTTTCTACACCCTTCTCACCAGCCATTAATGCGAGCTTGTTTACGCCGCCCATTAGCAGAAGCTTCTCGCCGAATTCTTTTCTAAGTCTGTAAACGTCTGTGAAGCGCGCCTCTAGGGGGAGCATGCAATTTATTCCAGCCTTGAGCCATCCGGGAACTAGAAGACTTATGTCCCCATCTGAGTCAAGAATGTTTATGTGAACCCCGTACTCTTTCAAAACCTCTGTGACCCTTTTATATCTTGGAACCATAAATTCCTCAAAGTGCCGGACTGATATCAACGGGCCTTTGCTATAGCACATGTCTTCCCACCATGTTGCGAAATCCACCTTAACATACCTTAAGGATCTACGGATTATTTTAATCCAGAGGTTAACGAGGGTATCCATCATCTCCGCGATCCAGTCCGGATCTCTATAGAAGGCTATTGATATTCTTTCGACACCCATCCAGTTTCTCAGCCAACCGTAGAGGCTTCCAACCTCAATCCCCAGCGGATAGTCTCGCTCCCTATAGCTTGCAGCCATCTCCTCCCAATTTAGTGGGAAGCGGCCTGGAGTATCAGGGTCAAAGAAGGGTCTTAGCTTCTCCCAGTCTTCCCTACTCTTTAGTGGGTGGCGGATGTAATGTGGGATGGATGATGTTTTCGTTGTCTTCACGTATATGCCGCCCATTCCATCATCCACAATCGCCCTATCGCCATTTTCCTTTATTATTCTCTCCGGAGGGGTTGGCCAGAGGCCGGTTCTGATCGGCAGCATTTCGATGCAGTCCCATCCTTCAAGCCCCAAATACAACTCAACATCCCTGTGGGTCTTCTTTTCCATCGGCAGGCCTTCCCTATGCCATCTGTCTATCGTCTCGGTCCAGTAGCCGAATTCGTAGTCTGGAACTCTATCAACATCCTTAAACTCGAATGTTCTGAGAAATCTTTCCCTATGATTCAAGGATTTCACTTCCTTAAAGGTTAAAAATTATTCTATGCTTTTATAGGTTCGGTTTTCTCTCATTGAGGCTCATATTATTTTCCAGCGCGGAGGCTACTTTAAGGATCACATTTTCATTGAATGGTCTGCCTATAATCTGGAATCCTATTGGCAGGTTACCTTCAAATCCGCATGGTGTGGAGATCGCTGGATAGCCTGTTAGGTTCGCTGGGACAGTTAGCACATCGCACATGTAGAGTGTAAGCGGATCTTGAATCTTCTCGCCCAGATTGAATGGTGGCAGAGGCATTGTTGGGCCGGCTATAACATCAAATTTTTTGAAGGCTGCTTCAAACTCTCTCCGAATCAGAGTTCTGATTTTAAGCGCCTTTAGGTAATATTGCTCGTAGTAGCCGGCTGATAGGGCGTAGGTTCCAAGCATTATCCGCCTCTTAACCTCTGCGCCGAATCCTATGCGTCTATTTCTGGCGTAGATCTTTGACCAGTCAGCGTCATCATTTTTAACACGGTAGCCGTATCTCAGTCCGTCGTAGCGTGCTAGGTTTGAGCTTGCTTCGGACATGGCGATGATATAGTAGGCGGCTAGGGCATACTTTAAGCTCGGCAGAGAGGTCTCCTCATACGTGGCTCCTAGGCTTTCAAGCTTATGGATAGCTAACCATACATGTTTCTTGACGGATTCCTCCACACCCTCGCTGAAAAACTCTTTAGGAAGCCCAATCTTTAAACCCTTCAGATCATCCGTAAGCGCTCTGAGATTGATGTTAAGGGGCATATTCACTGATGTGCTGTCCTTCGGATCGTAGCCGCCTATTACTGAAAGTAGTAGTGCGCAGTCAATGGTGCTCTTAGCCATGGGGCCTATCTGCTCAAGGCTGTTGGCGTATGCTATGAGCCCGTAGCGGCTGACTAAGCCGTAGGTTGGCTTTAGCCCTATAACGGAGCAGTAGCTAGCTGGACATCTTATTGACCCACCCGTGTCTGAACCTAAGGCTAGGGCGGCCTCATCAGCTATGAGGGTTGCGGCGCTTCCGCCGGAGGAGCCTCCTGGAACCTTAGCGGGGTCCCAGGGGTTTCTTGTCGGCCCGAAGTGGCTTGTTTCTGTTGTTGTGCCCATTGCGAATTCATCCATGTTAGTTTTTCCGATAATTATGGCATCTTCATGTTTTAGTTTCTCTATGACTGTTGCATCGTAGGGTGGGATGAAGTTCTCAAGCATCCGTGAGGCACATGTTGTTCGGATGTTAAGTGTGCATATGTTGTCTTTCACGGCTACGGCTACGCCGGCTAGCTTACCGACACTTTCTCCTTTGCTGATTCTCATATCAATCTCCATTGCCTTCTTCAGCGCTTCTTTAAGGGTTGGTGTGATGAAGGCGTTTATTTTCGGCTCCACTTCTTTAATTCTTTCTATGATTGAAAAAATGTAGTCTTCAGCAGTTATCTCTTGACGGCTAATCTTATCGATGATTTCTACGGCGCGGAGTTCACCTAATCTCTTCATGAAGAATCACTCTCTAAAAGGGTCCTAAACGATTCTTGGAGACCTTATGAAACCATCCTCTTTTTTAGGCACGTTTCTTAAGACAGATTCTTTAGGTAGCGGCTTTCCAGTCTCATCTTTTCGGTAAACATTTACTAGGTCTAGAACATGGTAGGTTGGGGGAACATTTTCTAGGTTGGCTTCATCAATCTTTCTGAAGAACTCTAGGATTCTATTGAATTGTTCGGCGAATAGTTTTTTCTCATCTTCCGTTATCTCTATATGCGCAAGCCAAGCGATATGTTCGACCTCCTTCTCGGTTATGTGCTGCTTCTTCAAGTTTAAGCCTCCTCCTTTTTTGGCATAATTTTAGGTGAATTTTATCCGCATTAGGTAGGCGTTTTCGCCGTCAGCATAATATCTTTTGAGGGTTCTCTCAATCTTGAAGCCCATTTTCCTATAGAGGTTTATTGCCGGAATATTGCTGACGCGAACTTCTAAGTAGCATTCTCTTGCACCGTAGTGGATTACCATGGCTTGGAGAGCCTCTTTAAGCAACGTCTCCCCAATTCCCTTTCGCCTGTAGTCCGGTAGAACGGCTATTGATATTACGTGGCCTCTCTTTATTAGGCTGAAGCCTGAGAAGCCGCTCTCAATACGGCACATAATGTAGCCGACAACCTTTTTGTCCTCTTCGGCAACGATGAATGTTTTCGGAAAGTTATTGTATAGGTGGATGAAGAAATAGGTTGAGTAGTTTTCCGGCAGGCATGTTTGGTTTATGTATATTACCTGATCTAAATCTTCAGGGGAGAATCTCCTTATGGTGAACATGCATTCCACTTTTTGACCCAGCAAAGATTAATTTGAAAGATTAATTTTAAAAAGTTATTTCTTCTCCGGTGTTATTTCAGGCTCTTTCATGGCTGGAACTGTGAGGTTTCCATGGGGGATGGCGGACACCTTCGATTTTCTCCCGGATTTTTCTAGGGCGTAGTTTAGGGCTTCGTTTGCTGTTCGGAAAATCTTTAAACCCGGCATCTCTGAGAGGTAGTAGTCGGGTATTACTGAAATCATACTGATATCGGCTCTTCTGAAGGCTCTGAGAAAACGGTAGGCTATGAAACCTCCGATCCTAAATTTTTTCCGCAGTGACCTCTCTAGGGATCTTGGGTCATCTTTAAACCTAGAGATTGCCTCATAGAATCCTGGGCTGCCGTATCCTTCTAGGCATTCGGCCACCAGCACAATGGTGCCGTTTCTCTTCGTGGCTCTAAGCGCATGCTCTAGGCATCCGCAAGCGTTAGAGATGCATGCGTCGAATGGGAAGCCGCCTGGACTAACGAAGACGATGTCGGCTCTCTTCTCTATTGGGAACCTGTAGATTGCATCGGTGACTTTAGCGCTTTCATGAAAAGTTTTTTCTAGGTCCCCCGCGAGGGATTTGACTACTTCTCCTTTCATGTTTCTCACAATGTTTATGCTGAAGTCAACTCCTGACGCACGTGAGAATTCGATTATCTTCTTGCATACGGATTCGGATGGGGTTTCAAGGTTTAGGGTTGGCGTTAAGATCTGCCCGATTGATTCTATATCTGATAAGCCTGGGATAATTGTGTATCCACTCCATCTGTATAGGGTGTAGGGGTTCGGTTCAACCATTCCGGCTGCGATCTTAACTTCGGATTCTGCGAAAACCTTATTGAGGTTGATTTTCACTCCTCCGGCCAGATCACCCATATGGAGGACTTCACTTGAGAAGCTATGGGGGATAACGTTAATCCCTAAGGATGATAATTCGCTTTTCAACTTCTCTATAAGAGAGCCTGCTTCCGGATAGAATGGATCGTGGGCTAATATGACTGTTAGGTCGCTACTTTCCATTCCGACTTGAGTGATCCTATTTAATATTGAGAGGATAACCGATTTAGCGATTTCCGCATCGGGGATGTTTAGGGCTACCGCCACCTTGTCTCCAGACTTCACGATTTCAGTTAATCTTTCAGCGCCAATTGGGTTATCTAGGGATTTTCCGATCTCTTCCTCAGGATTTTCAACACCCGGCTTTTCATTCGCCTTAATTATGTCCTGAAGTCTCTCAGCGGAAACCCGGACGCATACTTCAGTCTTACCGTAGGGAAGCCACACATCAACCAAAGGTCTTCTCCCTCTTGAGAGACATGGACTGAATAATCATATGAGTTTTTGGATATAAAAAGGGACTGAAGGGTTTAGGTGAAGGTGTTGGTTGACACTATTTCAGATAGAGGCTTTCTGGGTCCAGGTTCACTGAATCCCTCATTTTTCGGGTAGCCGAGTGGGGTTATCGCAACGACATTAACTTCTTTGGGTATGTTGAGGATCCGCTTGACTTCCTTGTTGCTGAAGGATCCGATCCAGCATGTTCCTAGGCCCTCGGCTCTAGCCGCTAGGATTAGATGGGTGAAGGCTATGGAAACGTCGATGAGCATGCTTAGGTCACCCATATATTCGCCTCTATTCCAGTGAATATTGTATCCGCATGCTACTGTGATGATTGGCGCCTCAGCGATGAACATTTGGTTGTGGCATGCAACCGCCAGCTTCCTCTTTAGGGCTTCATCCTTCACGATTATGAATTTCCATGGCTGGCGGTTTGATCCTGAGGGAGCTATTCTAGCCGCCTCTAAAACTTTTGTTAAGACTTCGTCCGGTATTGGATCTGGCTTGTAGGATCTTATACTTCTGCGGGTTCGGATCACCTCGTAGAAGTCCATGGCTGATCACCCTTTTACATCCTATATTAAGTTTATGCGGGAAAGAAGCCTATATTCCTTTAGCTTTAACTTATACTTCCTAGGCCGGATGGTATGAAGGCTTGGATTTCCTCTATTGGGATTTTTGAGATTTCCTCTCTCTCTTCAGGCGGAGCCATGCTTAGAAGCCTGATTCTGATCTCTTTTGCGAGCTTCCCGCTTGGTTTTTTACCTGGGATTAGCCTTACGTAGAGGTTTGTCTGTTTTGATATGGCGTTTACGGGGCCGCCGATGATTCTGAAGCTGTCTTCCTCTCTTTTGACGCCTATAGCTATTTCAAGCGGGACATTTCTGACGTAGTTTTTCTTTCCATAAATCATGAAGGATCCTTTTGGAAGGTATTGCCCAGAGGGGGGGCTCTTACTGACTTGCTCGGGTTTAACCCAGTAAACGTTTATAGCTCTGAGATGCTCTTTCCACGCGCGGGAGTATGAGGCAGTGAAGCAGGCTGCCTCATTTATTGTTTCTTCAGTGGGAGTCTTCCCCAATGTTTTCACAACGGCGAAGGGGGATCCCTGGATGTCGGCGTGGAATATTAAGTCGTGGGGCTCTACATGTTTTTTGATTATTATTTCATTTGTTGACGCATCCTTTCCGCCTATTACGAGGAAGCCGTCGGATGAGAAGAACCATCGGAACTTCTCGTACCATTCTTTCTTTCTCCTGATGGACGGAGGCTTGGAGGCGGCTTCTATTCTCTTGAAGGCTTCAGTCTTCGCTTTCTCGATCTTCGCCCTTGTCTCTTTCATAGCCTTTTTTATTCCCTTAATTTTGTCCTCGGCTTTTTTCGCCCTTTCATAGTATTCCGCCGCGTTTTGTTGAGCCGACATTTTAAGGTTTAGATTGAAGGCTTGTCCGTTAGCTGAGACTCTGATTGCCAGTGTTTTCGGATTGATTGATAGGAAGTAGGTTGATGGAGGGATGGAGCGCTCTTTCTCTCTGAGTATTTCCTTTGATATTTCATCCCAGCTTTTACCGCTTTTCTTTTCGCTCATAACTCTGCTTATTAGGGAGCTTAGATAGTATAGGTGGCTGTATATTGCATCTCCAATCTGACGGTAGGCTTTGGCTTTGGCCTCTAGTTCCTCTAGACGTTTCCTCTGCTCCTCGAGTATTCTCTCTAATCTGGCTATTTCCCGCCAGGCTGCATCTTCAACCCTTTTTCTTCCGCTCTCAACCGACCGCTTTACGTGGTATTCATCGAGGGCTTTGTTGAATGTTTCCATCTTTATAATTTGGAGGTTGGAGTATTTTTTTAGGGGAAATGGGGCGGCGTCGACGGGTTCGCCGTGCTCGTCAGCGAATAGGCATGGCTCATAGCTTCCGGATTCAACCTGGGATATTAGGGTTCTTATGCTCTTGAAGATGGCGTTTAACTCTTCGTCGCTGAGTGAGGAGCATTGTTCGCTCTTATCCACGCTGGCTCTTAGGAGGATCTCCTCAGCGTAGAAGCCGCCGATGCCTAAAAGCTTGGTTAGGGCCCTTACTATCTCTGTTCGACCGAAATCCCTTATTTTGGAGAGGTCTTCTAGGCTTATGTGCCTGGGATCCATTCCTCTCTGGGGCGGATACTTAAATTCTTCGTTACGCATAATGCTTCTATCCCTCATTTTCCGGTAGGTTAATGCATGCAGAATCCTGTTTTCCGAATTGACGAGTATGATATTCCCCTTATTGAAGAATTCAACTATGAGCCGGTAATCTTTGCCTCCACGTTTAATAACTATTTCAAGTATTCTCTCAAAATCGTATTGGGTGATGCTGTCGATAATTCCGGTCTCCAAGTATTTTCTAAGCGCCATACAAAAGTTAGGCGGTTTCTTGGGTTTCTCAAAATTGTAGGAGGTTAGGTGGATTCTTCTACCAGCTTCTATTAAAAGTTGGGGTTTACCGCCTTTTGGATGGCGAAGCTTTAAGAGTAAGATCTTATGATTTATTTGGTAAATCTTACCGATTCGGGAGCCCCTGATAAGATTGTTGAGCTCCGCTGTAACTGCGGCTAAATCGAAGCTACTCATTCCCTCTTTCAAGCGATCACCATGGGGTAGATTTGGGAAATGGAGCCTTTAAACATTATTTACTGGATTAAGTTGGCTTTAGGGGCGCTTGCGGCGGTGATATGCGTACTTTCCGGAGTTAATAATATTTTTGGCGGGGTAACAATAAGCATAGCCGTTTATCTGATAAGTGATAGGATTTTGAGGCAAATATTTGTGTCGAAGGTTGATAAGCCGTCGGATGTTACTAAAACTGGGCTCAGCGTTTATGTTTCCGCATGGATCTTCTTCTGGGCACTCTTGTATACGCTTTTGAATAGCTGACTTGTTTAGATTATTTTTTGGTTTTCCGGCTTGGTTTGGCGCGTTTAACCATGAAGCGCATGTATTCGGTTAGGGCTGAGAAGTATCCTCTATCATAGGGTGCATGAAGCTTGTTCTCAGCGTTTTTGGAGAATTCTTCGTAATATTTCTTCAGCACCTTAGTATTCTTTGGGTTGAGGTTGTTCAGGAATGTGTCTGGGGAGTTTGATCTGTGCATGAGGATTATGCCGGTGAGGCCCCGCATAAAGCCACGTTCAAATTCGCCGATGTCTTTTTTCTCTATTTTAGCTCTTATCTTCTCTAGGTTCCTCTCTGCTTCAGTAAACTTTCTCTCCAGCACGGATTGGAAGATTCTGTTTAGGAGTAAGGGTGAGACTGATATTTTATTCTCATCCCTCTCTATCTTCTTCGATGACATCTTCTATACCATTCTCTGTTATCTTAAATAAGCATTCGCCCTCGGGGAGGTATGGGCTTGAAACCAGCCGGGCTATTCTTGTAGGGCCTCTAGCGCTCTTCCTCAGGAAAACCCTTGTGTGGCTTGTGTGGGCGACTATGTGTCCGCCTATTGGACGGATTGGCTCTGAGAAGAATGCCTCTGGACTGGACATTACTTGATTGGTTACTAGGGCTACTGCGTTGAAGGCTCTAGCTAATCTGATGAGCTTGTGCATGTGCTGGTTGAGCTTCTGCTGTCTTAGGGCTAGGTTTTCACGTCCAATATATTCGCTTCTGAAGTGAGCTGTTAGGGAATCGACAACTATCAGGCGTATGTTGTTTTCTTTTATTATTTTGTCCGCGTTCTCCAGCAGGAAGATTTGGTGGTCAGATGTGTAAGCCTCTGCCCAAATGATGTTTCTAACGACCTTATGTGGGTCTAATCCCCTAAATTTGGCCATCTGAACTATCCGCTCGGGTCTGAAGGTGTTCTCGGTGTCTATGTAGATGGCTCCTCCATCCAATCCTCCCTTCTCTGGGGGAAGCTGAACGTTGACGCATGCTTGGTGGGCTATTTGGCTTTTACCTGAGCCGTATTCGCCGTAGAATTCTGTTATTGATTGGGTTTCGAGGCCTCCGCCTAGGAGCTCATCGAGCTTTCTGCTTCCAGTTGTTAAGCGGAGTATGTCCCGGCGTTTCTCAAGCAGTTCATCCGCCCGCATGAAGGATAAGGCAATTGAGGATCTTGCTGCGTTAATTATCTTGGAGGCTTTTTTATCACTTATGCCCGCTTGCTCGAGCTCTCGGATCGTTGCCGTCGCTAATGATTCAACCGTGTTGAAGCCTAGTTCACGTAGTTTCTCAGCTATTGATGGGGAAACGCCGGGGATTTCTTCGATGTTTAGGTAGCGCTTTCTCTCCGTTTTCTCCTCATACATTTTTCCTTTTCTCAATAAGATCTAAATTTTACAGATATTTAAATTAGACGAATGATGTATTGGCTTGTAGGGGAGGAAGAATGGTGGATGCTGGGTTGTTGGTTGAGAAGACGGCTATAACGCTTCTGAGGCTTGCCGCCACCAGGCTGCCGGAGGATGTTAAAGACGCTCTTCATAGGGCATATAGGCTGGAGAGAAACCCGATAGGTAGGCTGCAGCTCAGTAATATACTTAAGAACATAAGGTTGGCTGAGGAAACTGGTAGGCCTATATGTCAGGATACTGGTGTAATATACTTCTATTTGAGGGCCGGTTCAGAATTTAGGGGGTTGGGTAGGATTGAGGAGGCATTACGTAGGGCCGTTAGAAGAGCGACTGCGGAGATACCTCTGAGACCTAATTCCGTGGATTTCTTCACGAATATAAATACAGGGGATAATGTTGGGAGGCATATTCCTTACCTAAGCTGGGAGATTTTTGACGGGGATTTCCTTGAGATCACGGTTCTTCTTAAGGGCGGGGGATCGGAAAACACCTGCGCGTTGAAGATGATGAAGCCGAATGATGGGTTAGGTGGATTAAAAAGATTTGTTGTAGATAGGGTTCTAGAGGCTGGGGGAATGCCTTGTCCGCCAACGATTATAGGCATTGGGGTTGGCGGAGGAGCCGATATAGCTATGGCGTTGGCTAAAAAAGCCTTGCTTAAACCATTAAATGAGGTGAATCCGAATGGGAAGGTTGCGGAAGTTGAGAGGGAACTGTATAGAGCCGTAAACATGACTGGCATAGGCCCTATGGGGCTGGGAGGGGATGTAACGGCTTTAGCCGTTAAAATCGAGTGGGCCCACCGCCATCCGGCCACGTATCCGGTGGCTGTGGCATTTCAATGTTGGGCAGCTAGGAAGGCGGCGGCGCGGATATATCTAAATGGGGAAGTGGAGTATTTGACGCATAAAAGTCTGGAGATTAAATAATTGCTCATTTATTAGTTGCTACCATAAAATATCTCCGGAGAAAGAAATGTTCATGTTGTTGAATTGCGGAATTAACTGAGAATGTAAGCGAGAATTTTATCTTTTTCTTTAATGGAGTTAACGATGAGGTTGGGTTTCTCTTTTTCTAGGTCGCTTTTTGAGTAGAATCCTGATGGGATGGCGATGCATTTCATTCCGGCTCTTTTGGCGGCGATTATCCCGAATATTGAGTCCTCGATAACTACGCATTTTTCAGGTTTACATTTCATGACTTCTGCACATTTAAGGAAGGCTTCAGGGTCTGGTTTAGGCTTTTCCACATCGTCCGCGGTGATTACGAGGTCAAAATAGTCTTGGAGCCCTTTCTCCTTGAGCACCTTTTCCATTACCTTCCTGTCGCTCATGGTTGCTAGGGAAATTTTGACCAGCGGCTTTAGGGTTTTTAGGAGGTCTACTGCGCCGTCGAAGAGTTTAATCTTATGGGTGAGCGTCAGCTGAACCTTGATTTTCTCCTCTAAAAGCTTATCTATCAGTTTTTCGTCGTGGGGGATTCCTTCGGATTCTAAGGCTTCTTTTAGCATGTTTCTAGCCCCAATTCCTATTTTTTCCTTGAGGAAGTTGTCGCTTACTCTGCATTCGACCTTATTGAGCGCCTTCTGAAAGGCGATCACGATGACTTCTTGGGTGTCAGCTAAGGTTCCGTCCCAATCGAATATCACTAGGTCAAACATTGTTAGTTCCTTCATCCGTTTGATGCATTTTTCTTTCTTTATGCTTTGTTCAGACTCTTTATTTAGCTTATCTCTTTTTATTTCAGCGCAGATAAATTGAGGGGGGTTATCCTTTCCTGAGACCGAGATAACTGAGCACTATAGATGTGGGTTAGATCTTTATAGTCTCCGTTATTTTTTAAATTTTTATGCGTTTTCTCCCTTTATGAAGTAACGTTTCCTCATCGATATTTCAACCCTTAACTTGGTTTTGAGGTTTTGTGCTTCCTCGGAGGATTTGCAGATGCCAAGCCCTTAAATTTTAGAGATTTCAGCATTTAAGCCCATTCGCAAAAGAAATTTACTGCCCATGCTTCTTTAACTACGTAATGTTTCTCACCTCAAAAAATATAATTATGACAATCATTATGGATGAAGCTTTCAGGACAGATTCTCTTCCTCCGCTTTAATAATGAACTCTTCCGCATTTTTCATTGCAACGCGGTAGGACGTATAGACTATGGCGGAGGCTATGACCCCGCTTATCGTCAGCGCGGCGAAGAGATAAGCCTCCGGGAGGGTGATTGATATTTTTAATGATGGAACGATTTGAATGATGAAGCTTAACGCGTAAGGGATTACTGGCGAGATTATGGCTAAGGCTAGTACTATACATGTAAGTCCGTTTATGATGGCCCACTTCGGTCTGATCATTCTCGGCTGGGGAACACGCGGAAGTCTGCTCCTTTTATGCCAAAACTTAGTGAGACCATGCTTAGGGAGGAGATTAAGAAGACCGCCTCAGCAACACTTATGATCGCCGTCCTCGCTGATGGAGTCCAGACGGCAAATCCAATAATTGAGCAGATGACCATTAAAGCTAAGGAGAAGAGCGCTGTGAAGGCATATTTAGCTCTTACTAGGCTCTTAGCATCTATTGGAGATGAGTATATGTACCAGACAGAGTCGCCCTCTAACCCAATCATCATGGTTCCAAGGG
>CAZGXE010000010.1:0-18603 GCA_964529605.1 uncultured Candidatus Bathyarchaeia archaeon
TTCTCAGCTGCTTTTCTGGCGCTTTCACGGGTGAAGCTGAGGATGCTGTGCTGGTTAAGTATGCTTTCAACCTCGATCATCCTTCTCTCCTTCTTTGATGAGAGGCTTACACCCAGCAGGAGCTCGAATGCTGTTATGCTGGTTATGTAGACCTCCGTCTTCCCCCTCAATTTTATGAGGGCTGATCTGCCGGGTTCTCGCTCAAACCAGAAGATTTCGCGCAGCCTGTAGAAGATTCTTGTGCTCATTAAGCTTCTCAGAAAAGCCCATTTTAGACTCTGTTTTGTAGAATCATCAAGATTATTGGCGGGCCCGCTGGGATTTGAACCCAGGATCCCCGGCTCCGGAGGCCTGCACGCCCTTCACTATTTTCAGGTTCGGTGCCCTTGATCCTGGCTAGGCCACGGGCCCTCTTTTTAGTTAAGTAGAAAGAGGCTTTATGTATTAATTTATGTTTCGTAGGCGATCTTGCTAGTTTTGATCGTAATCTACTTCGTAAACGCATACTAATGGAACGATTGAGGTTCCGGGTGCCGGTCTCGGCGATCCCTCTTTTTGAGAAAAGTATGCCTTCTTAAAATGTTCCAGGCTAATCGTTGAGTATCCGTATGCGGTCATCTCTCTACCATAGCTCATCAGCTTATAGAGCACAGTGCTTTGCCCTCTACTGTTCGCTACCATCTCCCCTCTATCAACTTGGCGGTTACCGTTATAATCTATCCAGTCCCAACCTAAAGTGTAATTTCCGAATTGGTCGGGATCCAATCCGGGTATTAGAGCCATCCACCTCCATTTACCATTGTCTCCACCATAACCCGGTGCGTCCCTACCCTGTGTATCAAACGTTACATATACAACTACATGGGTTACATCGTATCTCTTAAGTATTTTAATGGCTTCAGTCTCGTTTGACATAAACATTCTCCCAATCTGAGCTATCTGTGTACGATTAAGTGTGCCGTTATCTGCAAGGGTTGTCTTATTGGCAACCACAGTTACCCAGTAACCATAATCCCACCAGCATGCGACGACTGTTCCCGACTCACCGGGCTTAGACGGTGAGGGGGGAAGATTCTCACGCATCCATATGAGTGTGTCAATCCAATCCTCAACCAATGATGAGGGCTTCATTGAAATGCTGGCTCCAGCAATGGTCGGTGGCGAATCCGCCTGCAACAGGAATCTTGGACCCTGAGCTCTCGGGCCGAAAACAAAGTCTGTTCCAAACACGTAGGTTGCAGTGAAAAGCGCGAACATTGCTATTAGAAGGCCGCCGATAACCTCCTTCTCAATAGGCTTAAACTTAGCCTTCCGCCCAAATAGATGCCTCTCCTCCCTTAGAGATAAGATCAGCGGTGATAAAATGCGTTTTAGAGCTAAAGCCCACAATAAGCATATGGCTGGCGACGCGAGAATGTTCAGTCTGATTAGGGAGCTAGCAAAATAAATTGATGTTAAACAGTAGGTGATTAAGAAAATGCTCAGGTTTGTCGCTATTAAAGCGGCAAAGAAGATGCCGATTGGCACAAATATTATGCCCATACCAAAGTTGTAGTAGAAGGTCGCCCACGAAGAAGGCTTATGCTCAGCAACGGACTCAAACAGCGGATTGGTTGATCGTAATCCTGGATTTAAGGTTAGAAGAAACTTTCCGCCAATCGGTCTTATGAGACCTACTGAAACAAGAGCAATGTAAGAAGCAGCCAATAATAAAGCGAAAACCGATATGCAAATCATCTTTTTCTTCATATCCGTTATCCGCCTACTTATTTCAGCCATACAAAGTAGGAAGAAGACTCCGTAAACCGTTAGATTCGTCATTTCCAATAGAAACTTTAATCCGCCGCGTGGATTAATAGCTGCGATTGAAAAGGCAAGGGCAAAAGTTATTCCATAGGATAAAAGAAGACGCGGTGTATATCGCTTTATAAGTAACAGTATAAATGTGAAAAGCGCGCTCATAGCGAAGAGGTAGCGTGCAGCCCCCCATGAAGCCTGGAGATAACCGAGTGAAAGCCCGGAGAGAACTGCGTAAATAATACTGATCTTCAAAGATCTTTCTGAGTCTATGGCTCTAGTAAAGAAGAGTGCGAGAAGTAACGCGCTTAATATACCAACTGTCTCATCATCAAACCACCCGAGTGAGGTTCGGCCGATGTAGGCTGAATCTAAAGCTAGTAGTAGCGCTGAGAATAAGCCGACGGATTCGCCTCCGAGATCCTTTCCAATAAAGTATATGACAAGACATGTGAGAGCCGCCATTATAACTGGGAAAATAACGCATAAATTGTATACTGGATCCGAGCTTAAGGGGTCAAGCGGATTTGAATTTAAGCTAAAGACTAGGGGAACTCCGAAAAAGCTTAGAATCTTGTAGAGAGCAGCAGCCGTTAATGTTAGCCCTAAATTAGATACGTAACGCATCTCACGTCCATACGGGTACCAGCCAGCGTAATCATGCCATGAAAGTAGAGATGAAAGTCCGTTATTGGCGATATACCTAGCCACATAATAATGGAAGTAGGGGTCAAACTCGTTTAAGTAAAAGCCCCAACGCAGAGGTAACAGTCTGACTCCCACAGCTAATATGAGAATTAGAAGAAGCAATACTCCCCTAATAAGGGAGGAATGCGGAATTTTAGGGCGGAAGGACGGAACCTTACCCAATAGTACGCCGAGTTTTTTTAAGGAAGATCCAGCTGTCATTAAAGCACCTTACTTAGCTCGATGATATAAAAAGCTAAGAGAGTTACCAGACTATTTATTTTTTATCATTCAAGAATCGGCTCCTAATCAATCTGTAAGCATCCTAATGGGGCTTTCCCATAAACCCTCCTCAAGCTTTCTTAATTTTTCTCCTTATTGGTAAAACCTTAACTTTCTGCGGCATTAACGAGAGGGTCCTCCCGCATTTAGGGCATCTCCCATTATACATTTCATGGATCTCCTCCGGGGATTTCAGATCATCGCCCTGATAAAGAATTTCCCCGCATCCATCACATAACACCTGTTGAGGCATGTTTATATTCCTCCCCGCTACTACTAAGAACAGTAAGACATTTAAAGTTTCTTGACATCTTAATCTCTAAATCCATAACTAAAGTTTCATGATTCCAGAGGAAACAATGTATGAGCAAAAAGAAAACCGTTTTCGTTCTATGCGAGAAGCCTGATGCTGCCATGCGTATTGCAAAGGCTCTAGACTACGAGAACGACGGAAATGGAATTAGCAAAAAGACCTTAAGGGGAGTTCCATATTATGAAGTGAACCGAGGGAAAGAAAAGCTGCTAATCGTTTCAGCTTTAGGTCACCTCTATACAGTTGCTCCAAGCGTAGCAGATAGGCAGGTCTTCCCAATCTTTGATTTTAAGTGGGTTCCGAAGTATCTAGCCGAAAGAGGTGCGAAGAGAACTAAAGCGTGGATAAACGCTATCTCCAAGCTTTCAAAGGATGCGGAGGAGTTTATACTTGCAACAGACTATGACATAGAAGGCGCAACTTTAGGATACACCATACTCAAATATGCCTGCAATGGGAAAGAAAAAGAAGCAAAAAGGATGAAGTTTTCAACCCTCACAACTGAGGAGCTGAGAAGAGCCTACGAAAACGCCCTGCCACATATAGAGTTTTCAACGGTTGAGGCGGGCTTATGCCGCCATTTCATCGATGCGCTATATGGAATAAACCTTTCCAGAGCCCTAACTCTTTCAGCCAAGAACTGGAGTGGAATGTACTCAACCCTAAGTATAGGTCGGGTTCAAGGTCCAACATTAAAGTTTCTAGTTAACCGAGAGAAGAAGATAAATTCCTTCATCCCGGTTCCCTACTGGTCTGTGAAGGCTAAAGTTGAAATTAAAAGCTCAGTGTATGAGGCCAAATATGCGCAGGATACGATCAAAACTAGGAGCGAAGCTGACTCAATTGTTAGCTCATGCAGGGGAAAGATTGGGGAAATATCTGATGTAGAGGTCAGAAAAATCGTTCAAAATCCCCCTACACCCTTCAACTTAGGCGCTTTACAGAGGGAAGCCTATGCCCTCTTCAAATATACGCCGAAGAGAACCCTAGATATAGCCCAACGATTATACTTGGATGCATTAATCTCTTATCCGAGAACATCAGGTCAGAAGCTTCCCCCATCTATTAATTACAAGTCAATACTGAAATCTTTAACACGCAGTCCAAAATATAGAAGTCTAGCTAAAATACTCCTGTCCAAAGATAATATTACGCCTAGAGAAGGAACGAAAGAAGATCCCGCCCATCCCGCAATATATCCAACCGGTAATCTCCCGGAGAGAGAGCTCAGTCGGCAAGAAAGAAACATTTTTGATTTAATAGTCAGACGGTTTATGGCCGTTTTCGGCGATCCAGCCCTGAAAGAAAGCATGAAGGTTTCCATATCCGTAAATGGGCATATCTTTCATCTCCGTGGAAGAAGAATCCTTGATGAAGGGTGGATAGTGTTTTATAGACCATACGTTAAAGTTGAAGAAATAATTTTACCGGAGCTTGCGGTAGGTGATGAAGTTAAGTTCTTAGAGGTTCTGCGTGAAGATAAATTCACTAAGCCTCCTCCAAGACTTAACCCAAGCAGCCTACTCAAAATGATGGAGGCAGAAGGGATCGGTACAAAATCTACAAGAGCGAATATTATAGAAACCCTCTATGAGCGCGGCTACATAAGCGGTGAACGAATGTCCGTTTCACAGTTAGGCTTTGATGTAATAGATATACTTGGCAGATACTGTCCAGAAGTAACCTCCGTTGACTTAACAAGAAACCTCGAGGAGAGCCTGAACAGAATACAAAGTGGCGACGAAAAAATGGAGGTTGTAATCACCAAAGCCATCGAACGTTTAAAACCGATTTTTGACGATCTGAAAAGATACGAGAAGAGTATCGGACGGGAATTAAGCGAATCAATCAAGAAGGCCCGTCTGCAAAAGCGCATTTTAGGCTCATGTCCAGTTTGTGGAACCGGTAAGCTAATAATCATATATTCTAAGCGGAGTGGAAAACGCTTCGTCGGATGCACAAACTTCTTTAACGGCCTCTGTAAGGCATCCTTTCCGTTACCTCAGAGAGGAGTAATTAAGCCTCTGGGGAGAAGCTGCAGCAAATGCGGCTGGCCCATCATCCAAGTGAAGCTTAAAGGTAAGCGCCCTTGGATTCTATGCGTAAACTCCAACTGTCCATCTAAAAGAGGAAAAAGTTAATGAAATGTAAAATCTGCGGGAGAAATGCGGAAAGTGAATTCTGCAGCTTCCATAAGGAAGCCTTTGAAAACTTAAGAAGCAAATTTGAGGAATGGAAAAAATCGATGAATATTTCGTGGATGGAATATTTGAGGATGCTGGAAGACAACCCCTACACAGGGATATGGGTCAAAGAGATAATCCAATATTTGCTCTCTCAAAACCGGATGGAAGATCGATCAACTGAAGATGGAGAACAGGGTAACGTTTAAATCCTATTTGCTGCCTTTATTCCTTTGGCGCACGAATGAAATTTAAGCGAACGCTGAAACAGGTTGTTTAGAATGGGCAGGAGAAAACTCTCGTCAACTGCATATTTGCTGCGGAAAAACATTAACAAGCTAATAAATTATCGCCCGCCACCATATCTTATAGCTGCGCTCCTAATGTTTGCCGCAATCATCCTGTTCAGCGGAGTCGTATACGACCTTTCAACATCTGTTCGAAGCGTAATACCCTATTATAGGGGGTTCCTTCTGCTTTACCCAAGCCTACATGAGCAAACGTTAAGCGAAAGCATAGCCATAATGATAATCTATGCTCTGGGAGCAGCTGGTTTACTTCTCATTTACCAGAGCATCCGATATAGGCGTAATCCAAATCAAGCCTCCTTACTCATACGGTTAGGCACCGCCCTACTTATTGTAGCGTTCATAACCCTTGAAGCAGTCCTGTACATGTGGAAGATGGGCCTCGGCTTTTAGAAAAATATAAAGTTATGGTTGGAGCCCGATAATTTATGCGAACCATTGAATGGAAAGAAGGTGTTGTAACTACAATAGATCAAACGTTACTTCCAGACCGAGAAGTCTGGATCGAGATGAGAAGCTGCAGTGAAGTAGCTGAGGCCATTAAAGAAATGAAAATTAGAGGGGCGCCACTAATAGGCGTTGCAGCGGCATATGGTTTAGCCCTCACAGCCTACCACTCAAATGCGGAAAACAGGGAGGGCTTCCTTAGGGAGATCCGTCAGTCGGCTAATAGGCTTAAGGAGACAAGACCCACAGCGGTTAATCTCTTCTGGGCTATTGATAGAATCCTGAAGAAAGCTCAGAACAAGGAGGGAGGAGTTTCAATATTAAAGAGCGCCGTGATTGAGGAGGCTAAACGAATAGCCGATGAGGATGCGGCGGTTAACCGGAAGATTGGTGAATATGGTTCAGCACTCATATCTGAAGGCGACACTATTCTAACACACTGCAACGCCGGAAGATTAGCAACCGTAGAGTATGGCACCGCCCTAGCTATTGTACGGGCCGCATGGGAGGAGGGGAAAAATATAAGAGTGGTGGCCACTGAAACAAGACCTAAACTTCAGGGTGCTAGATTAACAGTCTATGAGCTTATGCGTGATGGAATCCCTGTGACTCTAATATCTGATAATATGGTTGGGTACGTAATGTATCGGGGGCTAATAAACAAGGTTATTGTTGGAGCTGATAGGATAGTTTGCGATGCAGTAATAAACAAAATAGGCACCTACACTATAGCTGTTCTAGCTCATAAGCATAAGATTCCCTTCTATGTTGCGGCACCCTTATCCACTTTCGACCTTAATGCCTCCGCGAAAGATGTGACTATAGAGGAAAGAGATCCGGAAGAGGTGACGCATATAAAATCTGTGAGAATAGCTCCTTTAGGAGTAAAGGCATTAAACCCCGCCTTCGACATAACCCCGATGAAGTATGTTGACGCCATAATATGTGAGAAAGGAGTTTTAAGCGGAAAAGACATTGAAAGCCTTATCGGAAAAGAAAAGATTTAACAGCCAAGGTGAATGGATTTTGTCTGGCTGCAACGAAAGAAAAGAAGGCGAAGCTGGCAGAAGAATTATTGAGACCCCACTCAGAGAGGACGGTGTTCTTGTTAAATCAGCTGAGGACATTGAGAAGCTTTCCATGAGAGGTTACGGTGTCCAGAAGAATGGGAAACTGCTCTTAACCTTTTATGAAGCTATGTACTTACAGAGTAGAGGGCTAATTGAAGTTAAAGATGAGAAGACTGGCAGAGCTATCGGCTTTCAAGATTTACTTGAAAAGTATAAGGCTGAAGAAAAAGATGCGTGGGTTAAATATTTGATCTATCGTGATCTAAGAAGCAGGGGCTATGTTGTTCGGGAAGGCTTCGGGCTAGGTGTAGATTTCAGACTCTATGAAAGAGGCGGATACCGAAAGGGTCCAGCGGGCTATCTAGTTTATGGCATATACGAGGGCATGCCCCTCTCCATAGAAGATCTAACTCAAACGCTGAAACATGCACAAAACTTAAAGAAAACACTTATACTTGCTGTGATAAATAGAAGAGGGGAAATCGTGTACTATTCACTTTCACGCTTAAGCTTCTAGGCTAAAATTGGCCAAGTTGATTCACCACGATTTTTCTGGAAGATCTAATCTGAAGAATAGCGGAACAGGGATTTTTTAATGCTGAATTTGCTTGCCTCCCAGCATCTCATTTCTACGTATCACCCGATAATTTGTAAGTATTGCTGGGTGATTCCAAAAATTGTTTGAACCTTGAAAGCTTAAGAAAGAGAATTCAGGAATAACTATACTCACTACTATGCATAAGAATCTTTATCGTAAGCGTTTCTCTGCTTGTTAATGGCATGTTTCTGGAAGACGTCAGGATCTCTCTTTCTTCTGCGGAATATCCAGCGCTATATAAAGTATATTGTTGCCTCTAACTAGAACTTTGCCGTAGTTTGCAACAGGCTGATTACCATTGTATTCCGCCGCCCCATCAAGTATTATGTTCATGTAATTGTCACAGTGTACCATTCTACCCCTGTACTCGACGTTGTTTTTAAGCATGACTCCAATGTAAGTGTTCATCTGTTTTACCAGTACATTTAGTGGTTTCCTGCTCGGCTCCATAAGTCTATCGCCAATCCACCGGATACTACCATTTTTTAGTTTTTACATATAAAAGCATTATTGCAAAGCTTTAAAAACTATATGCCCAAAACCGTTTTCTTTCTTCATTTATCATTCAACCTTCTCAGAGGGGGAACATGTTTAATAGTGGGTTATTTCATCTTAAATTAAGTGTAAATGGAATGATGAAAGAATGGGGCTTCTAGGAGAATTATCCTTTAAAATACAAACGGAAGTTTCGTTCGCTTATCAAAATAGGTTACTTCTGTTCATCTATCGGAAATATATAGTTCCACGCTATCGGAATTTCGCAAATGTTAGGCGTTGGATTATTAATGGAAGGGAAACTTTAGCATTTACATTCATAGATCCCAAAGGCTTATGGTATGTAGATGTTGAGGTTACTGCCGGGAATCCCGTAGAAATTCGGATGAGGCCGAGCGACACTCATGTTCCCCCGGAAATCCTGAAGAGTCTTAAAGAGGATTTGATAGCAACTATTCAAATGTTTGAGGACGATGTTAGAAAGACAACCCTCTATTTCGCACTGGTCCCAAATAAAGGCCTTGTAGGTGAGAAGCCGCTTACACAGAGAAAGAAGATTCTGAGCCAAATTTTTACTGGAAACATGCTGTTACTCTTCGTTATTTTCATGCTCTTCAGCTACCTAATATTCATATTGGTGGGACCGGAATATGCGCCCATACTCTTAGTGTTATCCCAGTTTATTCTAGTTCTGTTCTCAGATAAGATTATAATGCATATGGGTGACTGGTCAATCACCAGGAAGTCATCCCACGTGTACATATTGCAATACCACATTCCTCCCGAAGATTTCGAGTTTATCAGACGAAATTATCCGAGGGAACGTCTCCTCCAGATTAAAAAGGAAATCTACAGAAGAACTCTTGCGCTTGGAAAAGCGATTGACACCGAAACAGTTCAGGAGGTATTCTCTCAGCATGGGATAAATATCAAACCTGAAAACCTGCTTATAAAAAGCGTGAATGTGTATAGGATTGTTAAAGAGGTTGCCAACCGATTCCGGATTCCAATTCCAAAAATTAGGGTGGCAAACATCATAGTTCCTAACGCCGCTGCCACCGGCCCTACTCCACGTTTCAGCCTCGTTCTCATAACAACAGGTTTACTTATCCAGCTTGATGAAGAGGAAATCTTCGCGGTCTTAGGCCATGAGATGAGCCACGTTAAAAGTAGGGATCCACTTGCACTTTTCGCACTAACGTCAGCTGAATATCTGCTTAGAGTCTACATTCTCTTACCCTTCATCTTCTTCTTCGGATTCATCTATCTCTTTTTCGCCTTAAGCGTCATATACTTTGTTGCAAAATTCTTTGAGGCTAGGGCTGATCTAGAGTCTTCCATTGTGCTTGGAAAACCCTACGCCTTAGCTAACGCCCTAAGAAAAATAGGATACAGGCGACTGTGGATTGAGAGATCCGCCAATAGAATCGGTAGCTGGCTTGGTTTGGATCCCCACCCGCCTCTCTCATTCAGGATTGATAGGTTGGAGAGCATGCAGGAACCATGGAAAATAAAGCATCCTTTTATACAATCTATGAAGGACTGCATAAATGGGTTGCTTAGAGAAATAGGAATTTAAATGTGGAATTTTCAAATCTAACTTCTTTAATGGACCTGTGCTCCCATTCCTCAGCTTCAGTTAACAATTATAATTAATGAAGCGAATTCCTCGAATTTTGGACCTAAGCAAAGTATTTATAATTTTGCCACCAAATTAAGGATGTGACTGACATGTTGAAGCCGGAACCCCGGCGCGGAAAGCCGGAGATCGTGGGTTCAAATCCCACCGGGTCCGCCATTATCTTCCACAATCATGAAAATGTTGACTTAATGAATAATTGGACCCGTAGTCTAGCCAGGATTAAGACGTCGGCCTGCGGAGCTAGGGGTTTCGGCTCCCCTTGTAGAAGGCAAAGTTTATTAGTCTCATTTGTTGTTTAGCTTTTGCCCTTAGAATTGTTCATATATCAATTGGGTGAATGGGGCGGTTTAATGGGAAAATCCAGTCGTAAAATAAAAGATTCCATCACATCTAAATCCTCAAGGAGGGGAACTCGAAATCTGTTTAATCCGGAGGACGCTTTCCTGATTGTGAAATCATTTTTTGAGGAGAAGGGGCTAGTTAGGCAGCATCTTGATTCCTATAATGAATTTATTGATCATGGTCTTCAGGAGGTCATAGATGAGAGTGGCGAAATAGAGATTGAGGTTCCGGAAGGACCCTACAAGATAAAATTTGGCAGAGTCTTCATTGTCCGGGAAACTGAGAACGGCGTTATTTATGGACCCTACGTTACTGAAGTTGATGGTACACATCATGAAATTTACCCAATGGAGGCGCGTCTAAGAAACTTAACCTACGCAATGCCGGTTTCTGTTGAAATGACACCCGTCATAGAGGGTAAAGAAATGGACAGAGAACTCGTTTACATAGGCGATATACCGACTATGCTTAAGTCTAAATACTGTCATTTATCAGATTTCTCCGAGGAGGAATTAATCCGGCAGGGTGAGGATCCCCTAGATCCCGGAGGCTACTTCATAATTAATGGTTCCGAAAGAGTTATTGTCGCCCTTGAGGATCTTGCCCCCAACCGTATACTTGTGGATTACGAAACCAAGGGCACCACACCAGTTTATAGAGCCAAAATATTCTCAACAACAGTTGGCTTCAGGGCTAGAATCGAGATGCGTATGAAGCCGAATGGCTCACTAAACGTCTCAATGCCAGGGGTTCCAACAGAGATACCTTTTGTCGTCTTAATGAGGGCCCTTGGGCTTAAGTCTGATAGGGACATCGCTGAGGCCGTTTCATTAGATAAGGAAGTGCAGAGTGAGCTTGAACCCTCATTCGAGGACGCTGCTGGCATAAACACAGTTGAGGACGCCCTACTCTTTATTGGAAACCGAGTGGCGCATGGGCAGGTAAGGAGCTACCGTCTGCAGAGGGCCCATCTCCTTCTAGACAGAAACTTTCTGCCTCATATTGGAAGAACACCGGATAAAAGAATTGAAAAGGCCTATTTGCTTGGTGAAATGGCTGCCAGAGTTATTGAGTTAAAGCTGGGTAGACGTAAACCAGATGATAAAGATCATGCTAAAAACAAGAGGCTGAAGCTCGCCGGCCCTCTGCTTGCTGATCTATTCCGAGTTGCCTTCCGAAACCTCTGCCGCGACATTAAATATCAGCTTGAGAGGATGGGATTAAAGAAGCGTGTAGTAAGCGTTTCAATAGCTGTTAGACCGGGCATAGTAACCGAGAAGCTTCAACATGCGTTGGCGACTGGTAATTGGGGCCGCGGAAAAGTTGGCATAACGCAGCTTCTCGATAGAACAAACCTGATCTCAACCTATAGTCATCTCCGTAGGGTTCAGTCGCCGTTAAGCCGAAGCCAACCGAACTTTGAAGCCAGAGATCTCCATGCCACCCATTGGGGCCGAATGTGTCCAAACGAGACTCCGGAGGGCGCAAACTGCGGATTGGTTAAGAATCTGGCTCTATCCGCCTCCATATCCATCGGCGTAGACCAGGAGATGGTGAAGAACCTTCTATATAAGCGTGGTGTTATCCCTCTGCCTGAAGCGGATAAAACCCTGAGAATTGAGGGTGCAAAAGTTTTCGTGAACGGTGTTCCAATCGGCTATCATGATGATCCGGAGCGGCTTGTTAAGGAACTGAGAAAAGCGAGGAGAAACGGTGAAATATCCACGGAAATTAATGTCGCATACTTCTCCGAGGCTTATGGCGTTAAACGTGAGGTTTACATAAACTGCGATGAGGGAAGAATACGCAGGCCCCTAATCATAGTTGAGAACGGTGTTCCAAAGCTACTGAAGGAACATGTGGAGAAGATTGCTTTCAAGGAGTGGACCTGGAGCAATCTTGTAAAACGTGGTATAATTGAGTATTTAGATGCTGAGGAGGAGGAAAACGCTTACATAGCGCTCTACCCGGAGGATTTGACTCCAAAACACACTCATCTCGAGCTTACACCTTACCTGATCCTTGGAATCTGCGCGTCACTTATACCCTATCCGGAGCACAACCAATCTCCACGTAACTCATATGAATCGGCGATGGCTAAGCAGGCCCTCGGCATCTATGCCTCCAACTTCCAGTTTCGAGTGGACTCACGTGCCCACATACTTCATTATCCACAGAAGCCCCTTGTGAAGACAAAGCCGATGGAGATCATAGGATATAACCTGCGTCCCTCAGGTCAGAACTGCATTGTTGCAATCCTCTCCTACGAAGGATATAACATGGAGGACGCCATAGTCTTTAATAAAGCCTCCATAGAGCGGGGCTTAGCGCGCTCAACATTTTACAGGCTTTATGAAGCTGAGTGCCGTCAGTATCTAGGCGGATTAAGAGACCGTTTAATAATACCTGAGCCTGGAACAAGAGGCTACCGCGGAGAACAGTATTACCGTTTCCTAGAGGCGGATGGAATAGCAAACATGGAAGCCGAGGTTTCCGGCGGAGATGTTCTGATAGGCAGGATAAGCCCGCCGAGATTCCTTGAGGAATATAAGGAGTTTGAGATTAGAGGCCCTACAATGAGGGATTCCTCCGTTGAGATGAGGCCCTCCGAGAAGGGTGTGGTTGACGCAGTCTTCATAACCGAGACCCATGAGGGTAGCAATCTCGTAAAGATTAGGGTTAGGGATGAGCGCATACCCGAGCTAGGGGACAAGTTTGCTTCTAGACACGGGCAGAAAGGCGTTATAGGCATGATTGTTCCACAGGAGGATATGCCATTCAGCGTTGACGGAATTGTTCCAGACGTAATAATCAATCCGCATGCCATACCCTCAAGAATGACTATCGGCCAGTTCTTAGAGTCCATGGCCGGCAAAATAGCCGCCTTAAAGGGCGAATTCATGGATGGCACACCCTTCATTGGCAAAAGAAGAGGTGAAATCTTAAAGCGTATGCTCACGAAGCTAGGTTTCAGCTATACCGGCCGCGAGGTTCTGTATAATGGTGTGACAGGCGAGAAGTATGTGGCAGACATATTCATAGGGGTTGTTTACTATCAGAAGCTACATCACATGGTGGCCGATAAGATGCATGCTAGAGCAAGAGGGCAAGTGCAGATGTTGACTAGGCAGCCTACTGAGGGCCGTGCGAGAGGCGGTGGATTGCGGTTCGGTGAGATGGAGAGAGACTGCTTAATTGGACACGGTGCAGCTCTCCTTCTTCAGGACAGGCTGCTTGAGGAGTCGGATAAATATGTGCTGTATGTTTGCGAGAACTGCGGTTTCATAGCCTACTATGATATGAGACAGCGCAAGTACATATGTCCAATATGTAAAGAGAAGGCTGCTGTTTCACCGGTGATAGTCTCATACGCGTTTAAACTTCTCCTTCAGGAGCTGATGAGCTTATGCATTGCACCTCGACTTAAATTAAAGGAGCGGACATAAAATGGCGATAGTTGAAGAGGCACTCCAAAAAATAATAGATCAAATAAGGTTTGGCATACTATCCCCGCAAGAAATAAGGAAGATGTCGGTTGTTGAAATTCAGACAGCCGATACATATGATGAGGACGGGGTGGTGATTCCTTCAGGGCTTATGGATAACCGTTTAGGTGTGCTTGAGCCTGGGCAGCGATGCAGGACATGCGGCAACACCTCTGCGAGATGTCCTGGACATTTTGGGCATATTGAGCTCGCAGTGCCCGTAATCCACGTTGAGTTCGCCGGAATAATCTACAATCTTCTACAGGTTATATGTCGAAACTGTGGGCGCATACTGCTCCCTGAAAAATCAATCAAATCCGTTAGGGCCAGAATTGAAAGACTAAACAAAATGCTTGGCAACGTGCCTAGTTCATTCTATAATAGGGTTTTTGATAAGGCGAAAAAGAACCGTGAGTGCCCATATTGCGGCGCCAAACAGTACAAGATAGAGTTCGTTAAGCCAACCATATTCCATGAGCACACAGAGAAGGAGGGCGCTCAACGTTTAACAGCCAACATGATACGTGAAAGATTTGAGAGAATACCCGATGAGGATCTCATCCTCCTAGGGTTTGATCCCAAGCATGCCCGGCCGGAATGGATGATCCTTCAAGTTATACCCGTCCCGCCAGTTTATGTTAGACCTTCAATAACACTTGAGTCGGGAATAAGATCAGAGGATGATCTAACACATAAGCTCGTTGACATAATTAGAATAAATCAGAGACTTAGGGAGAACATTGAGGCGGGCGCACCCACCCTTATAATTCAAGATTTATCCGAGCTTCTAGAATATCATGTCACCACCTACTTTAACAATGAATCCTCAGGTATACCGCCCTCCAGACATCGCTCGGGAAGAGCCTTAAAAACACTGTCCCAGCGCCTGAAGGGAAAGGAGGGAAGGTTTAGAAGCAACCTCTCAGGTAAGAGGGTTGACTTCTCAGCTCGAACAGTGATCAGCCCAGACTCAAACTTGGACATAAACGAGGTAGGTGTTCCAATAAGTGTGGCAAAGAGGTTAACTGTGCCTGAAAAAGTTACCCCATGGAATATTGAGAGGCTTCGTGAGCTTGTAAAGAATGGACCCGACAAGTATCCGGGTGCATTATACATTATTAGGCCTGACGGTAAACGTGTCAGATTAGAGTTTGTTACTGACAGGGAGAAGCTTGTTGAAGCGCTTGAGCCAGGCTTCATAGTTGAAAGGCATCTGCAGGATGGAGACATAGTCATATTCAATAGGCAGCCTTCGCTACATAGAATGTCAATAATGGCTCATTACGTTAAAGTTCTCCCCTACAAGACCTTCAGGCTTCACTTATGCGTCTGTCCACCCTACAACGCGGATTTCGACGGGGATGAAATGAACCTTCATGTCCCACAGAGTGAAGAGGCTCAAACGGAAGCCCGCTTACTAATGCAAGTTCAAGACCACATTCTCTCACCTAGGTTTGGAGGGCCAATAATAGGCGCCATCAGAGACTTCATAACGGCGAATTACATCTTAACAAGAAAATCAACTCTCCTAAACAAGAAGGAGGTCTGCCAGCTATTAGCGGCAGCTGGCTACGACGGCCCCCTACCCGAGCCGGCTGTTAAGGAGCCTGAGCCCCTCTGGTCCGGGAAGCAGATTTTCAGCCTCTTCCTTCCAAAGGGCTTTAATTACGCGCTTAAGGCAAGCGCATGTAGGAACTGTGAAGTATGCCTGAAGGAAGAATGTCCATACGATGCTTACGTTGTCATTAAAGATGGCGTTCTTATTAAAGGTGTAATCGACAAGAATTCAATAGGGGCAGAGAAATCTGAAAGTATCCTGCATAGGATAATAAAGGATTATGGAACTGAGGTCGGCAGGAGATTCCTCAATCAGCTAAGCCACCTACTCACACGCTTCATATCTATGCGCGGCTTCACCTACTCACTAGACGAGCTCGATTTATCCACTAAAGCCAGAATGAAGATAAGCCGGATCGTAAAGAGTTCTGAGAAGAAAATAGCGGCATTAACCAAGGCATTACGTGAAGGAACACTTGAGAGGCTTCCAGGCCAAACCCTCCTCGACTCATTTGAGCTTTATGTGATGAATGAGCTGGCTGAGGCCCGTGAAAAAGCCGGAAAAGTGGCTGAAGAAGACCTTAAAATGGATAATTCAGGCATAATAATGACAAAGACTGGCGCCAGGGGCTCAACCCTCAATATAGGGCAGATGACGGCTATCCTAGGTCAGCAGTCAATCAGAGGTAAACGTGTCATACGCGGATACTTAGAGAGGGCTCTGCCCCACTTTGAGATCGGCGATCCCTCCCCGAAGGCCAGGGGTTTCGTGTACACCTCCTACAGAGACGGGTTAGATCCAATCGAATTCTTTTTCCACGCCATGGGTGGACGCGAAGGCCTCGTAGACACGGCTGTCAGAACCCAGCAGAGCGGATACATGCAGAGAAGACTGATTAACGCTCTAGAACACCTACGTGTCGAATACGATGGAACAGTTAGGAATCCTACGGGTGAAATAGTTCAGTTCAGGTATGGTGAGGATGGGGTGGATCCAGCTAAGAGCGATCACGGCAAAGCAGTTAATGTCAGCAGACTCATCGATCAGGTTAAACTTATGGTTGAAACAGGAGAGCCTGCGTCAAAAGAATACATTGAAGAGCAGGTGAATAAGGTTAAGGATGAGCTTACACCTCTTCTTGTGAATGAGCTCATAGAGGCTCTCTTATCGTCCGGCCTCAGCAAGGAAGGAGTAGACTTAGCTGTTAGATTAGCCTTAGAACGCTACAAGAAAGCCCTAGTTGAGCCCGGTGAGGCGGTTGGCATAGTTGCAGCGCAGTCTATTGGTGAGCCGGGTACACAAATGACTTTGAGAACATTCCACTATGCTGGTGTTAGGGAGCAGAACGTGACGCTTGGGTTGCCGCGTCTAATCGAAATTGTTGATGCAAGAAGAGAACCCTCAACGCCGATAATGACCATATACCTAGATGAAGAACATAGAAAGAGTAGGGAGAAAGCAACAGAAGTCGCCCGGAGAATCCTCCACACAAGAGTTGAAGACATTTCCGAGGCAGCCTACATAAACCCTGAAACCGAAGGAATCATCGTTAAGCTTGATAAACGTAGAATGGATGAGCGGGGCATAACAATGGAGGATCTAAGCAAAATAATTGACATACCGTTCTGTTCGCTGAGATTTGAAGGCGACATGATGTTTGTTGAGCCTAAAAAGAAAATTGATGCCAAAAAGCTCCTAAGCAAGGTTTCATCCCGTCACGTTAAGGGTATACCCGGCATAAAAAGGGTCTACGTGGAGGAAGAGGAGGGCGAATGGGTTATAAGAACCGACGGCTCTAATCTTCCTAGAGTTCTTGAGGTTGAAGGCGTTAACCCGGCGAGAACAACAACAAACAACATACGGGAGATTGAGAGGACATTCGGTGTAGAAGCCGCTAGAAACGCGATAGTGGATGAGGCCATGGGGGTTCTTGAGGAGCAAGGATTAGATGTGGATGTAAGGCATATAATGCTTGTAGCCGACATAATGACTGTAACAGGCAACGTTAGGCAGATAGGACGGCACGGCATCAGCGGAGAGAAATCAAGTGTCCTAGCCAGAGCCGCATTCGAAATAACAGTTCCAAACATTATTGAGGCAGCCATCAGAGGTGAAGCTGACCCGCTTAAGGGTGTAACGGAAAATGTTATAGTTGGGCAAGCTATACCGATAGGAACGGGTCTAGTTGACATTTACATGAGAGCTCCATTTCCAGCCGCGACGGAAAAGGAGGCTGAGGCTGTTGAGTAAATTCAGTAAGAGCGAGATCAATAGGTCTCTAAGCATAGCCGTTAAAACCGGGAAAATTTTATTTGGGTCAAATCTAACTATGAAGAATACTATGGCTGGAAAGGTAAAACTTGTCGTTATAGCATCTAACTGCCCGGAAGATAGGCGTGAAAAAATAGAATATTACTGTAAGCTATCAGATATTCCCCTAATTGTTTATCCTGGCTCAAGCCTAGAGCTGGGCTCAGTATGCGGGAAAACCTTCTTAGTAGCGGCTTTAGCAATAAGAGATCCAGGCGACTCTGATATACTCAAGTTTACAGGTGATGGAAATGTCTAGGGGAGTACGTCTTACCAACGAAGAATTAGAGTACATAAGACTTTTTGAGGATGTGACCGGAGCGAGTGTTAGAGACTGCATAATTGACCCCCGCTTTGGCAGAATAATCTTTGTGATAAAGGAAGGTGAAGCCGGCATAGCTATAGGGAAGGGAGGGAAAAACATAGCTCTGCTCGAAAGGATCACCGGCAAAAAATATGAGATCGTCGAGTTCTCCGATGATCCAGTTCAGCTGATAAAGAACGCTCTGAAACCCGCTAACGTAAGGGAGGTGCGGATTACCAAAAGACCGGATGGAAGCACCATCGCGGTTGTTTCGGTGGACGGTAAAGACAAGGGTATAGCGATAGGTAAGAACGGCCGAAACGCTGAGAAGATAAGGTTTCTAGCGAGACGCTACTTCCAGATAAACAATGTTCTAATCGTCTAAAGGCTAAGCGGAACAAAATGTTTATAATGGAAAACATTATTTGGCAAATATACGTAGGATGCGAGGTTAGGTAAGTATGGGAAAATCCCCGAGAGGAGAGTTCGCTGCGAGAAAACTCCTAAAGAATAGGAAAAAGATGCGTTGGAAGAATCTATACTACAAGAGACGCATGCTCATGCTAGATGTTAAATCGGATCCGCTTGAAGGGGCTCCAATGGCCCGCGGAATAGTCCTAGAGAAGGTCGGGCGGGAAAGCAAGCAGCCGAACAGCGCCATAAGGAAATGTGTAAGGGTTCAGCTAATAAAGAACGGTAAGGTTGTAACAGCCTTCCTACCCGGTGACGGAGCCCTGAACGTTGTCGATGAACATGACGAAGTAATAATTGAGGGGATAGGT
>CAZGXE010000011.1:0-18516 GCA_964529605.1 uncultured Candidatus Bathyarchaeia archaeon
GAAAGGGATTTAAACCATTAGTGTGGCGCCCTGGCCGGGATTTGAACCCGGGTCGAGCGGGCGACAGCCGCCTATACTAGACCGGACTATACTACCAGGGCCCTATAGCAAAAATATTAGTGTTAAGAGAGAATACTTAAACATTACGCTGAATATTCCTACGGTTTTCGGGCTTCAACCCAAGGAGTAAACGTAAGAATGTTGGAAGAGATTTCTGCTAGAGGCTTCTCTGTTAGACGAAAAACACTTCTATGCCTAGAAATCTGCATGCATCTGCTATTGCTTGGTTATAATCCGTGGATCATGCCCGCGTGATGTATGAACCCCTCTTAGACAAGGGTTCTGTATAGGAATTTTAAGTTCGGGGTCTCAACCCAGCTCCGTGAGCCGCGAATAAAGCCGATCTTAACCTTAAAGTTTTCCTCCAAATTATTCTCACCGCTTAGAAAATTATGGAGAAATGCCTTTTAAATTTAAGCATTACCTGAATTCTCCCATTATTTCTCCAATAAAGAGAAAAGGAATGCGATAGAGATAAATCTCTAAAAGAAGAAAAATTATTATAAATAGGAGAGTCTACTTGCCGGGGGGACAAAGTGTGAAGGTAGTAGTTAAGTGGCTTGGGCATGCTAGCTTCCAGATAACCGCCGATGGAAAAACCATGTATGTCGACCCGTATGAGGGCGAATACTCCGACAAAGCAGATTTGATTCTGGTCACTCACTCTCACTTCGATCACTGCGACCCATCAAAGATTAGGAAAATCCGCAAAGAAGATACGGTAATCGTTGCCCCTGCAGATTGCGTTCCAAAGATAGGTGGAGACGTAAAAGTCCTTAAGCCAGGCGAGAAAGTAACTGTTAATAATATAACCGTTGAGGCTGTTCACGCCTATAACGTGAGGCGCTTCAGATCTCCCGGAAACCCCTTCCACCCAAAAGGTTTCGGTCTCGGCTACCTAATAACCATAGGGGACAAAACTATCTATCATGCCGGTGACACAGATCTTATCCCAGAAATGAAGGAGCTCAGAGATAGAAAGATTTCCCTAGCCCTGCTCCCAAGCGGTGGAACATACACCATGGATAATCCCGAGGCGGCTGAAGCAGCGATAACCATTAATCCTGAAGCAGTTATCCCAATGCATAGGTGGAACACAAATCCAGAAGAGTTTAAGAGAAAGGTAGAGTCCTTATCAAAAATCAGAGTTATTCTGCTTAATCCAGGAGAAACCTACAAACTTTAATCAGAGGCAACGCTTAATTCCCCTAATTTTTATCATCATTAGCGGCTGTATGATCAGGGATGTAAGTCGATTGGCGGAAATAAAATTTTACAGTGAGAAAACGGGAAGGTTCTACAGACTTATTAGAACAAGTACTTGGCCCTGTCTCGAAATATCCGGCATACATATGCATAGGACTGATGCAGTGGACCCGAAAACGGACGCTATCCTAAAGATTAAAGCGCTTGGAAAAATTTACGGCGTAATTCTTGACTGTTGCACGGGTTTGGGCTACACCGCGATTCTAGCAGCTAAGGCAAGAAGCGTCAAGAAGATCATAACGATCGAAAAGGATGAAAATGTTATCCTAATCGCAAAGCGAAACCCCTTCTCAAGGCTTCTCTTCGAGAACAGGAAAATCCATCTCATAATTGGAGATGCATTCCAGGAGATACGGAAATTCAATGATAAACGCTTCAATTTTATAATTCATGATCCGCCGAGAATAAGCATTGCCCCTGAACTTTATTCGCTGGAGTTCTACAGGCATCTTTGGAGGGTTCTTAAGGATAATGGGAGAATCCTACACTACGTTGGAAGACCGGGATTAAAGCAGGGAAAAAGATACTTGAAAGGTGTAATCAAACGTTTAAGATTAGCTGGTTTCTCAAGGATCAGAAAGGTTGAATACGCTCAAAGCCTACTCATTGAAAAATAATAGCCGACAACCCTTATTTATCCCGCAAATAATATTCCCGGGAAAACAATGGGAGGATTAAGCGTCATCCAATGAACATATTCGTTCTCGGCCCAGCGGGTTCAGGTAAAAGCCTCTTCGTCAAAAATTTCTCAACATACCCAACTAGGGAAGGTCATAAAGCTAAAATCGTAAACTTGGATCCGGGAGTTTTAGACCTTGGCTGTAAACCGGACTTCGACATCCCGATCCAAATTCACGATTGAAAGCATTATTCGAGAGAAAAAGCTAGGCCCGAACGGAGCTATACTCGAGGCTATGGACCGACTAGCCGAAATCGGCCTCCCAAGATTTAAGAATGTAGATTACGTATTGTTTGATACGCCTGGTCAGCTTAAGCCCTTCCTCTTCAGGAAAGCTGGAAAGATAATGATTACAAGATTTGAAGATAGGTGCTGCCTCTTTCTAGGCGACCTCTCCACTCTAAAAGGGAACCTCCTAAGCTTTTACCTATACGCTTTAACAGTCTATTATGCTCTCGAAACGGAAACCGTTGCAGCCCTAAATAAATCCGACCTCTTAAGCCGGGAAGAGCTAAGGAAATTCAGGGAATTTCTAAATAATCCGATAAAAGACGTTTCTTTCCGCCAAAGAGGGTGCCTTTCATATCCGCTAAAACCTGGATGGGTTTTGAGGATCTCCTCTAAATCCTCTACGAGACCAAATGTGCATGTGGGGATCTAACATAAACATCAAGTTCACTCTGAAAAGTCTAAAATATCAAACCCTATACATTTTAAATTGGTTCAGAGGAGGTGATTAGGTTAGATAAGCTTGGCGTTGGTTTCATAGGCTCAGGTTTTGTCGCAAGATTCCACGCTCTCTCCTGGACTGGCGTAAGAAACGCTGAGATAACCGCCATATACAATGTTAGGGAGGAAAGCGCCCGTAAGCTTTCAAAACTGGTGGAATCCCTAGAGGTTGGTAAACCGAAAGTTTACACGAATCTGAGGGAGATGCTTTCCGACCCCTCGGTTAACGCTGTGTGGATACTTAATCCAAACTTTCTAAGAGTCGACATGGTGAAGGCGATCGCTGAGGAGGCGTTACAAGGTAAGACCGATCTTATAGGTGTATGCTGTGAAAAGCCCTTGGCGAGAACTGTTGATGAAGCGGAAGAGATGGTTAAGCTAATTGAGAAAACAGGTCTCCTACACGGCTATTTAGAAGATCAAGTGTTCGCTCCATCAGTCAGCAGAGCGAAGGAGGCAATATGGAAGTATGGCGCCAAATACTCCGGAAGACCATACCTGGCTAGGGCTGCTGAAGAGCACGGTGGCCCCCACTCACCTTGGTTCTGGAATCCAAAACTGTCGGGCGGCGGCGTACTCCTAGACATGACATGCCACAGCATAGAAGCCAGCCGATATCTACTTCTGAATCCGGAGAAGCCTAAGGAATCGCTTAAGCCTTCAGCCGTTCAGTCGGTGATAGCCTCGCTTAAATGGACTCGAGAACCATACGTCTCCAAGCTAAAAAGGGATTTCTCCGTAGATTATGAGAAGACACCGGCAGAGGATTACGCCCTAACCCTCATAGTTTATGAAGACGAAGAAGGCGGCCTAGTTCTTTCGGAGGCTAGAACCTCATGGAGTTTTATCGGCCCCGGTCTGAGACTGACATTTGAAGTTCTAGGCCCAGAATACTCCATATCCATAAACAGTTTACAGCAGGAGTTAAACGTCTTCTTCAGTAGAAACGTTAAGATACCGCCAACAGAAGAGTTCGTGGAAAAGCAGGCGGCTGAGACGGGACTAATGCCGATGATACCGAACGAGGCTATAACCTACGGCTACCAAGATGAGGACCGATATATGGTTGAATGCTTCCTAAAAGGCGAACAGCCGAAAGAAAACTGGAGAGACGGCCTACTTGTGACCCAACTGATGATGGCAGCATATCTTTCAGCCGAAAAAAGAAAGCGAGTGAAGTTCAATCCGGAAGCCTTAAGAGGCTACAAACCGAAGGTTCACTTAGGTGAGTGGGAACCTAAATCCATAATAGAGGTTCAATGAGCTTCAATTAGCTTACAGTGAGAAACCAAGTCTTAAGAGGCCCTCCTAAATTCCAAAAAAGGCTGAATGATGAATGGAGAAAACAAGTTAAATCAGGCGCATTCAAAAATCCACTTTTTCCTTTTTTATGTAAAAATATTAATAGTAGTTCCCTCCGAAATATTTAATCATGATGTATATTGAAGAGTTGATAACAACCCTCATTCTCTTCTCTTGGGTTATATTTGTGGTTACGTTCCTAACGAAAAAACTATATGTTTTCATGAGGAAGCGTAACATCAAGCATGAGGTCGCCGTTTACTACAATAGAAAGGTTATACACATATTGACCGGAGGCTTATGTGCACTTGCTGTTCTAATAGCATTCAAATCCTTCATTCTACCATTAGCCATGAGCCTTCTCTTAGCCCTCCTCCTCTTCATATATCACAAAAGTAACCGATTAATGAAATGGTTCCAGACTGAAGACAACATGTATGAGGTATCATTCTGCATAATGTGGGGTTTAATCTTAACCTTAGGCTGGCTCCTATCAAGCGGAGACTTCCGTTTCGGAGTTCTACCCGTACTCTTCATGTCAATCGGGGACGCCGTAACCGGCATAACGAGAAATGTTCTCTATAAGAGGAGAACTAAATCTTGGTGGGGTAACCTAGCTATGGTCTCGTTCTCAATGGTTGTAGGGATTCTAATGGGGGTTGCCGGTATGCTTGCTGGCGTAGCCGCCTCACTAGTTGAGCATTTTGAATTTAAACCCATAGACGATAATGTGCTCATACCAATAACATCACTCTCAATTCTTCTCTTAGCCAAGTTCCTTGCACCATGGTCACTTGCAATCTGAGAGTTCCATTACAGTAGTAAAGTGCCAAAAAGCTTTGGCTAATAACTTCACCTACGTGCTCGAAGAAATCTATGCGAGATTGTCACCGGAATTCTGATCGGATTTTTCATTTCCGCTAAGCATTCCCCTTTTGGCAGACCCCCTCCCGACTTCCGAAACCGTCTTTCAGCTAAAGTTATATTTGTCCACACGAATATCCACAATACCCGATGTAAAGTTTTGTGGAGGTCTGCGTGTTTGCTGGTTGAAATCCGCTGGCATGGTAGAGGTGGACAAGGAATAATGACGGTAAGCCGTTTACTCGCCTATGCAGCCCTACTGGACGGCAAGTATGCGCAAGCTTTTCCAGAGTTTGGCCCCGAACGCAGAGGCGCCCCAGTCACAGGCTACACAAGAATATCCGAGGAGCCTATAATCATCCACAGCCAAATATATACTCCAACCATCGTAGTTGTTGTTGACCCAACGCTTATCGGCAGAATTAACGTTACTAAAGGGCTTGCTCCTGGAGGCTTGGTTATAGTGCACTCCGAGAAGAGTCCGGGGGAGATTAAGAAAGAGTTGGGTGAAGTAAATATGAAGGTTTACACAGTTAACGCTGCAAGAATAGCGCTTGACATATTAGGCCGGCCAATATATAACACGGCTATGCTCGGCGCATTAGTGAGGGTTGCCCCCCTAGTGAAGATGGAGTCGCTCATCAATGTTGTAACCGAGAGGTTCCCGGGGGCTGTCGGCGAAAAGAACGTCGCAGTTATAAAGAGGGCTTATGAGGAGGTTTGCGGAGTTGAGTGAAACAAAACCCGGGTGGAAGTCTCTTCCAGTAGGCGGAAGCCTTCTTGAGCCAGGTTCATCAATGAAGTATAAGACTGGCGATTGGAGGGCTTTTAGGCCAGTTATCGACCAGGAAAAATGCATAAACTGTCTTCTATGCTGGATCTACTGTCCAGACTCAGCCATAATCAGACTTGAGAAATCCGTCAGCGTGAACTATGACTACTGCAAGGGATGCGGAATCTGCGCAAATGAGTGTCCAGTTAAATGTATAAAAATGGTGGAGGAGAAGAGGTGAAATGGCTAAAGTTATTGGTTTAACCGGTGATGAGGCCATAGCATATGCTGTTAAACAGTGTAATGTTGATGTTGTAGCAGCCTATCCAATTACGCCGCAGACCGTGATGGTTGAGGTGATCAGCGAATACGTTCATAACGGTGAGATAAACACTGAATTTGTATGCGTCGAATCTGAGCATTCAGCAATGTCTGCATGCATAGGTGCAAGCCTAACCGGCGCCAGGGTCTTCACTGCAACAGCAAGCCAAGGCCTAGCTCTAATGCATGAGATGCTGTATATTGCCTCCGGATTGAGATGTCCAATAGTTATGGGGGTTGCAAATAGAGCTCTATCCGCACCTATCAACATTCACTGCGACCATTCAGACATGATGGGTTCAAGAGACTGCGGCTGGATACAGATATTCAGCGAGAATTCGCAGGAAGCCTACGACTGGATAATCCAAGCGTTTAAGATAGCGGAGGACCAGAGGGTTCTGCTTCCGATAACCGTAAATATAGACGCCTTTGTTCTCTCACATTCGGTGGAAGGCGTCCAAGTTCTGGAGGATAATGATGTATCCACATTTCTCCCAGCTAGAAAACCCGTTCTAACAATTGATCCGGACAAGCCGATAACGGTCGGAGCCCTATGTCTCCCAGACTACTACTTTGAGGTGAAATTCCAGCAGATCCAAGCCTTAAAGGAGGCTCCCAACGTAATACATGAGGTTAACAAAGAGTTTGAGTCCCTAACCGGCCGTAAGTATGGGCCCCTAGAAACCTATGGGATGGAGGACGCTGAGGCTGCAATAGTCTGCCTAGGAAGCACAGCTGGAACAGCGAAGGCTGTTGCAAAAGAACTTAGGAGTGAGGGGAAAAAGGTGGGCGTAATAAAGCCGTGGGTTTATAGACCGTTCCCAGAGGAAGACTTGATTAAAGCCCTAGGAGACGTCAAAGCCGTTACAGTTCTCGATAGGGCCTGCAGCTTCGGAGCGCCATTCAATGCGCTCTGCAGTGACATCATAGCAACACTCTACCGCCATGGAAAAGAGGTGAAGGTGTTCAATTGCCTATACGGTTTAGGCGGTAGAGACGTGACGCCTAATGATTTAAAAGCAATCTTCAATGAGGTTCTTGAAACCGCTAAAACCGGAAGGGTGAAGGAATATATGAAGTTTGTGGGGGTGAGAGAATAAAATGGTCAGGCTTAAGGATCTGCCAGTTGAAGAACTCTTCACATCTGGACATAGGCTTTGCGCTGGATGCGCCGCTGGAACAATAATGAGAATGACCATGAAGGCCCTCAGAGGGCCGACAATCGTGGTGAACGCCACAGGATGCGTCGAGGTTGCATCAACAATTTATCCCTACACATCATGGAAGGTTTCATGGGTTCACGTAGCCTTCGAGAACGCTGCTGCAGTTGCCTCCGGTGTTGAAGCCGCCTACAAGGCCCTGAGGAGAAGAGGTGCATGGGACAAGCATGTTGACATAATCGCTGTTGGAGGCGACGGCGGAACCTTCGATATAGGAATACAGGCTCTCTCCGGAGCTCTAGAGAGAGGACACGACTTCGTTTACTTATGCTATGATAACGAGGCCTACATGAACACTGGGATCCAACGGTCCGGTGCAACACCGCATGGTGCAGCTACAACAACAAGTCCGGCTGGAAGTGAAATCCCCGGCAAACCAGAATTCAAGAAGGATCTAATAGGCATCTGCGCGGCGCATGGAATAGAGTACGCTGCCACAGCCTCACCAGCATACTGGAATGATTACATAACCAAGGTTCGGAAAGCCCTTGAGGTTGATGGGCCGGCGGTCCTACATGTGTTTTCCCCATGCCCAACTGGAATGCGTTTCGACCCATCGAAAAGCATAGAGATCGCTAGGCTGGCTGTTCAAACACGATACTGGCCGCTCTATGAGGTTGAGAAAGGCAAATATAAGCTAAACATTAAGGTTCCGAAGCCTAAGCCTTTGATAGAATTCCTGAAGCCTCAGGGAAGGTTCAGACACCTATTCAAGCCGGAGTTTAAACATGAGCTTGAAGCCCTGCAGAGATGGGTTGACGAAAACTGGAGGAGAATAGCGGCCCTCTGCGGGGAAACAGCGTAAAAAATCGATTCCCAAAATTCCCTCTCATATTTTTATGAGTCTTCTGATGAAATCTCTTACATTCTCTCCGCGGCTCAAAAGATCCTGGGCAGCCCTTTCTGTCTCTCTCATAACTTCACGTTCATCAACGGTTTTTATTTTTCTATTCTCCATTATTATTTTTCCATCAACTATAACGGTGTTCACATCGCTTCCACGCGCAGAATAAACTAGTGATGCGTAAACGTTATGCATAGGAGTTAAGTGAGGCCTATCAGCATCTATCAATATTAAATCACCCCTCTTACCCTTCTCCAATGAGCCGATTAGGCGGTCTAGCCCTAGGGCTCTAGCCCCCTCTATCGTAGCCATCCTAAGGGTCTTTTCGGCTGCAAGAACACGGGAATCCCCGTATGCAACCTTCTGTAGTAAAGTTGCAGTCTTCATGGTGTCAAACATGTCTAAGCTGTTATTGCTTGCCGGACCATCTGTTCCAAGGCCGACTATTACGCCAGCATCCAGAAGATCTTTGATTCTAGGAATACCTGAGGCCAGCTTCATGTTTGACACCGGATTATATGCAACCCTAACACCACGCTTGGCCATAAGCGTTATGTCACCCTCCGAAAGATGGATGCAATGGGCAGCCAATAAGTTAGGCCCTAGAAGACCTAATTCATCCAGCAGCTCAACCTCACTTTTCCCATGTGCCTTCTTAACCTTAGCAGCTTCACTCTTCGATTCAGCTAAATGTATGTGAATGTCAACATTAAGCTTTCCAGCTTCTCTCCCAATTCTCTTAAGTAGATTTGGGCTACATGAATAGACGGCGTGAGGGCCGAACATAACTGATATTCTTCCGCCTGAGGCTCCGTTATATTTCTCAGCTATTTTTTTGGCTTCCCTAAGTAGCGATTTGCCGAGCATCTTATGTCCAACCTCAATTATCCCAGGGGATAGAACGCATCTTAAACCGGATTCGGTGACGGCTTTAGCAACCATATCTTGATGAAAATACATGTCTGAGAAGCATGTTGTTCCGCTTTTGATCATCTCAACGCAGCTGAGTAGCGACCCGTGATAGATATCCTCAGGTTTAAGCTTGGATTCAAGGGGCCAGATGACTTCCCTTAGCCAAGTGTCTAACTCGATGTCTTCAGCTATGCCCCTAAATAATGACATCGCAGCATGGGTATGGCAGTTAATTAGACCTGGCATAGCGATTTTCCCGCTTCCATCAATAAGTTCATCAGCCTCGAAAGAGGGGGCTTCAACTTCTCTTCCAACATAGATTATTAATCCATCCTTTAGCGCTATTAACCCCTGCTTCACTATTCCCATTTTACCCATTGTAAGAATTGTGCAATCCCGTATGACTATATCAGCCCTCAATCTGATGCGGTCCCTCAATTAAATTGCATGATGACAATAATATTTTAATGTTAGGTTTAAGATTGCCGCTCCAGCAGATCGTTCAATACCGCCAGAACCTTTGCAGCTAACTCAATATCCCTAAGTTTCACCCGCTCATTTCTTGTGTGGCATAAGTTTAGTTCGCTTGGGCCGAAGACTACTGCATTACATCCAACGTGATGGTGCAGTTCAATAGCATCTGTCAAGGAAGGCATCTCAGAGAATTTGATCTCAAGCCCGGTTCTGCGTAGAGCTTCCTCAAGTAATCTGACCACGCTCCCGCTTACGAATCCGTCATGGATTTCCTTCACTGTGAGTTCCAATCCGTCAGAGCAGATTTCACTAACCCTCCTTAGGATGTCCGATGATTTCACATTCGGTTTGAAGATGAATTCCAAACGCATCTCACATTCATCTGGAATTGCATAGTGTTCCATATTTCCTCCACCTATGTACTGAACTGAAACCTTCGCCTCCCTAATTTCCATAAGTCTGTTTGCTTTTTCGATGCATTTCTCCACCGCGTTCTCTCCCCTCTCGGGGATGGACCCATGAACCGGCAGCCCTTTAGCTCTAACCCTCGCCTCTAATCCGCCATAATGTATGTTCGCTATGGTCAGGCAGGTCGGCTCCATCACAACCGCCATTTTAGGACTATGCTTCATGCAGAACTCCTTTGAACCTCTCCCCTCACCTTCCTCATCATGGAAGAAGGCAACCCCAAAGTTAAGTTCATCACTCATCTCTAGGTCTAGAAGTATAGCTACTATACTTGCCTTCGCATCGCACACTTCGGTTCCATACGCATACTCTCCATCAAATGAAAAAGGAGTTAAAACCTTAACCGTATCCATATGGGTTGATACGATGAACTTTCTTTCTGGAAAGATGAGAACATTCGATTGCTCCATGAAAGCGTCATAGCCAAGATCCCTCAAATATTCAAGAAGGAACCCTGCTATCTCCTCTTCTTTTCCGGAGGGTGACTCTATTTCGGCAAGGGCCCTAAGAATCGACAAGGTGTCCATCAAGAAAGTTTTTAAATTCTGAAGGTAAAAGCGTTTATTGTGAATATCCGACATGTAACGCAAAGGATGTCGACGCCTTCATTAGATTATATGTTAAGTCATATATGGGGCTTGAGGAATACGCCTACACTGAAGAAAATGAGATAAGACGGTATTTCAATTGGCTACTCTCAAGGGATAAAATGGGGCTTTTCATGGTTGAATTAAATGAGCCTGTAGGCTTCATTGCATGCGACACAAAGTGGTTCAGCCGCTTTGAAGGCGAGGTTGTAGGCGAAATCCATGAGCTATTTATTCACCCCAAAAATAGATGCCGTGGATTGGGAAGCATGCTCATAAACAGAGCCATTGAATACGCTAAGAGTAGGGGTCGAAAACTTATGGGTTTATGGGTTGGTGTAAAAAATTACTATGCAAAGGAATTTTATCGAAAGAGGGGTTCACCGAGACCATGTCAATTGGAAAATGGACTAGAATGATAAGGGCCATCTAAAAACGATCTATGAGCAATCCGCTTTTTCCCTAAACTTTTAAATATTCCTCAGATCATGTAATTATTGAAATCGTTAAGGAGCCAAGATAGACATAATGGTGGATATCTGTCCAGTATGCGGGCTTCCGAAGGATATATGCGTTTGTGGAGAGATAAGCAAAGAGCAACAGAAGATTAGAGTGCGTTTGGAAACAAGGAAATTCCGGAAGGCGATGACTCTCATTGAGGGAATAGACAGTAAGGACGTTGACCTAGGTAGGCTTGCGCAGAAGATGAAAGCCTACTGTGCGTGCGGCGGCACGGCTAAGAACGGCCAGATTATGCTACAGGGGGACCAAAGGGAAAAAGCGTACCACTTCTTAATCCAGATGGGCTACCCAAAAGAGAATATTGAAGTGCAATAAGTATGAAAATGGGGTTTAGCGAAGTACTTCGAGGGCTCAAGCGGGGCTCCAGCAGAAAAAGAAATAGAGTTCTAGTCTGCCCAAGATGTAAGAGTCGGAACATTGAATTATCCAGCAAATTTGACGTCTGGCTTATGCCGAAGAGATACATCTGCAAAGATTGCGGTTATGTAGGTCCAATAGTTTTAGAGATCTCCTCAAATGAAGACGGTGAAGAGTGAATCCGATAGGCTAGTCCGGAATCTCCAGACGTAGCTGCCTCTTTAAAGTTTTATAGCGGTTTCTAACCGTGACCTCAGTTACGCCAGCAACGTCCGCAATCTCCTTCTGAGTTCTCTTTTCGCCGGCTAGGGAGGCCGCGACATAGAGTGCAGCAGCGGCTAAACCTATCGGATCCTTACCGGCCGAAATATGCTTGCGCCTAGCTTCATTCAGTATTTTAAGGGCGTTTGCTTGTATATGTCCTGATATGCCAGCTCTCTCAGCTATCTTTGATAAGTAGACCACTGGATCCGCAATGGGCATCACCAGATCAAGCTCACGTAACAGAAGCCTATAACATCTCGCCACATCTTTTCTGCTAACAAGACTGGCTTCGGAAACCTCCCTAAGGTTTCTCGGGGTTCCGGTTAGTCTACAGGCGGCGTAAAGGGAGGCTGCGGCTATAGCAGCTATTGACCTCCCCCTGACAAGGCCTTGATCAAGAGCCTTCCGATAGATTACGGCAGCCTTCTCCTTAACGGAAGATGGTATTGCAAGTTTATCAGATAGCCTATCTATCTCAGTCATAGCCTGAGCAAGGTTCCTATCAATTGAGGAATGAACGCGTGATCTTATCTGCCACTTCCTCAACCGCCACATCTGGAGCTTGGTGTGTAACGGAAGTTTCCTCCCAAGCGCGTCCCGATCGATTCTGTCAATAGAAGTTGACAAACCCTTATCATGAACCGAGAAGGAAGTGGGTATGCCAACGCGGCTTCTACTCTCTTTCTCCTCCTGAGTAAAGGCCCTCCATTCAGGACCCTTATCTATAGCTGCCTCCTGAATAACCAAACCACAATTACTGCAAATAACCTCACCAGTATCAGGATCACTAATAAGATTCGTGTTCCCACACTCAGGGCACCTATCCACCATAACTAATTGCCTGGGTTTTACCTTTTCCCTTTTCATTTTAATCCCCCCCAACCATTATGGGAAGGAGACTACTAACACGGATAACCTCACAAAATACGATTCCTCATGAAATTGTTCGGAATCGATTCTTCAGATCATCAGCCCGTAAAAACGTTTATAGAGCACTTTGACTATATAAAGTTTTCGCTTTCACATTCTCCACCAAAGATTATTTAAAAAAATATTCCAAAACTGAAAGTAAAGCCTGTAATGAAGGCGGATGGAACGCCCTGCAACTGGTTAAAAGAGGGGATGAGCGTAACCTTAAACTTTACGCGAAGACCCCTGAGAAAATAACTAAGGAGATAGCCGCAAAACTTTATGGTGAGGAGTTAATGGAAAAAATTTAGATGCCGAGAGGATATGCAGGTAAGATTCTTGAGATAGACTTATCATCTGAAAACATAAAGGAAACTCGAATCGAAGAAAATGTTCTCAGGCAGTATATTGGAAGAAGAGGGTTAGCTGTAAAGATCCTCTACGATTCAGGGGTCGTGTGCTGGTTTAACTTTTTCGATGATAAAGCTCAAGAAACCCTTTGGGACCTACTGAAAGCTGTTACGGGATGGAGAATCACGCCGGAAGAATGGTTCAATGTAACAGCGCGTAGAATACTGCATATTCAAAGAGCAGCTCTGCTTCTTGGAGGACCGGATTTAAGATGGAACCCGAGAGTTCACGATGATGTTCCGTCAAGGTGGTATGAGCCTCTAACTAAGGGCCTATACAGCGGCAAAGCCGTAGATAAAGTCAAGATGCATGAGGAAATAAAAGAATATTATACGGCGGTAGGCTGGGACAATAATGGTGTACCAACATCTGAAGAGCTTAAACGCTTAGGACTGGAGGATGTGGATGAGAGGCTGGAGCGGATCAGAAACTCCCTAACTGCTTTCTAATCCCCTTAGAGAGATTTAACTAAACGCTAGCCCGTGAGATGAAGCTGGAAAAATTAAATTTATTAACCCATAACCGAAAGTTAGTTGAGGGATGTCTATGTCAAAGATTAAGGTTTACGTGACCCGTGAGATTCCGGAAAGAGGTTTGAAAATGATTAGGGAACGCTTTAATGTTGAGGTCTGGCCGGAGTATGGTCCGCCGCCGAAACATATTATAATTGAGAAGGCTAGAGAGGTCGACGCTCTTGTGACGCTTCTATCCGATAAGATTAACGCTGAGGTCTTTGATGCTGCACCTAGATTAAAGATCGTATCCCAATTTGCTGTCGGCTTCGATAACATAGATGTTGAGGAGGCAACTAAGAGAGGTATATACGTAACCAACACACCGGGGGTTCTAACCGAAACTGTAGCTGACTTCGCATGGACCCTCCTAATGGCGGTTGCAAGACGCATCGTTGAAGCGGACAAATATGTGCGTGAGGGAAAATGGAAGGTTGGCTGGCATCCAAGTATGTTTCTGGGAAGGGACATTCACGGAGCAACGTTAGGTATTATCGGCGCCGGAAGAATAGGTTCAGCCGTAGCTAGGAGAGCTAAATGTTTCAACATGAAAATCCTCTATTATGATATTAGGTCAAACCCGCAGTTAGAGAAGGAGACTGGCGCAAAATTCGCCGATTTAAACTCTCTCCTTAAGGAATCCGACTTTATTAGCGTTCATGTTCCACTAACGAAAGAAACCTACCATTTGATTGACGCTGAAAGGCTGAAACTCGTTAAGGAGACAGCCTACTTAATAAATACTGCCAGAGGCCCAGTGATTGATGAGAAAGCGCTTTATGAGGCCCTGAAGGATGGTAGACTCGCCGGTGCAGCGCTAGACGTGTTTGAGCAGGAACCAACATCAATAGATAATCCCCTGCTAAAGCTCGACAACGTGATCCTCGCCCCCCATATCGCAAGCGCGAGCCATGAGACGCGGTCAAGAATGGCTGAAATGGTTGCGGAAAACCTAATAGCGTTCTTTGAAGGACGGCAACCGCCAAACCTCGTGAATCCCGAAGTAATGAAGATTAATCCGCTACCCGCAAAAAGATAAATCTCAACCCTTATAATTGTTAAGAAAGAGAATCCGGTAAAACAAGCTGGAAGGATTAATTTTCCAAAAACTTCCTTCCCTTTTTAGACTAGTACGATGTATTCTCCAATTTTCATGAGCAAAGTTTTAGGGTAGCCTCTATCCTGTTCTCCCCAGCAAAGAACTAATAAATAATAAATTTAATTATTCAGCAAACTTCTATATGTGGTTTAGAATGTTTATTTATTGAGGGGTGATGAAGGTTGGATTTGGATACCGCGAAGGCTGCTGAAAGGTTTCTCATCGAATTTAAGAATGGGGATTACGCGTTTGGAGATGGCGCGCTGAAGAGATTCAGCGAATATACTAATAGGATTGGGAGAAAGGTTGCCATAATAACTGGCGGGACAGGTATAAGATCCGGCATAGTTGATGTGGTAAGCAGATCTCTCAGAGAAGATGGATATGAGGTTCTAGGAGTTTTTGATGGTGCGCGACCAAATACCCCGAGAGAGGATGTTTACAGGCTTGCATATCAGCTTGTAAAGTTTAGATGTGATGGTGTGGTTGCGATAGGCGGCGGCAGCGTGATTGATGGAGCCAAGGCGGCGTTGATTCTAGCCCTTTACGGCGGTGTAATCGACGAATACTTCGGAATAGGGTTAGTCTCAGCTAGATCAGGCGGGGGGAGAATACCGTTAATAGCCATACAGACAGCCAGTAGCTCCGCCTCTCACCTAACCAAATACTCGAATGTAACCGACATGATAACATTCCAGAAAAAGCTTATAGTTGACGATTCAATCGTGCCGAAAGCCTCGATTTTCCAATACGATATAACCAGAACTATGCCGCCTGAGCTAACGAAGGACGGCGCGCTTGACGGCATATCCCACTGCTGGGAGGTTTGGATGGGCGCAGCTGGAAAAGAAAACTATGAAAGAATAAGCAAAGTAGCCTACACTGGAATAAAGCTTATAGTTGAAGCTCTTCCAAAGGCTCTAGAAGATGGCGAAGATCTTGAAGCGCGATATGCACTTGGCCTTGGAACCGATCTAGGCGGATACTCAATAATGCTCGGGGGAACCAATGGAGGCCATCTTGGAAGCTTCTCGCTTGTTGACATCCTCACCCATGGTAGGGCATGCGCAATCCTAAACCCATATTACACCGTTCTCTTCTCGCCTGCAATACAGAACCAGCTGAAGATGGTTGCCAAAATATATGCGGATAACGGCTATATCGATGAGGATGAAACTAAGCTGGAGGGCAGGGATCTCGCTGAGGCTGTTGCCCTGGGAATGATGGAATTCTCTAAAAGAATAAGGTTCCCGACAACTCTGAAGGAAGCTGGTGCAACAGAAAAGCATATCGAAAGGATGGTGAACGCGGCGAAAGATCCGCAACTAAAAATGAAGCTAGAGAATATGCCAATACCTATAAGAGCTGAAGCCGGAGATGTTGACAGACTTATGAAGCCAACATTGGAGGCTGCTTACACCGGGGACTTCAGTCTAATCCCTGAGGTTAAGCTTAAATCGCCTAAATTGAACGGTTAAGTAGCTGGTTCTCGCGGCTTAGCGGACCAGATTTCCGAGAACATCGAACCGCATCTCCTCCGGTTCGCCTAGAATCTCTATTCGCTCTGATAATTTTTTATCCTGTTTCACAAGCTCATATAGGCTTTCCGATATCCACATGTGCTCCAACTCAAGTGTATTCTTAATTCTAACGATTTTAGCTTTTAATGGATCTATTGGCCCACAGCATCTCATAGCCATTAGGATGGCGTCGCGGTCATTAGGTAGAAAAGGCGGGATCTTAGCTGTTTCAGGCCATGTTGAGGTTAAGCAGTTCATGAAGGTTTTTTCGAAATCTATTTTGGAGAAGAGCCTCTTAGTTGTAATGTCAGCTAATCCTATTCCAATGGCGTTTCCATGGGATTCCTCGGTTAAATCTAAGACAACGATTCTCTTAATTTTCGGAACCCGCGGCTCATACTCTTCAGTGGAGGTCCAGAATCTCCCAATCACGTTTGTGTCCATTCCGGCGCCGCTTATATTCTTCCCCATCTCATCAACTATTAAGACATCTATCTCCTCAAAAGGTATCCTAACCATCAAATCTTTGGCTGTCTTCAGGAGGCTGGTTTCCTCCCTCTCAATCTCTTCCGGCCTCAACGCTCTTATCAACGCTATTTCATGACGTGCATTCTCAACTATCGCGACTCCTAGGATTATAGGCGTCTTCTCCATGATGAGCCTAGCGGCTTCTGGGATAAGCTTATGGTAGCCCTCAAGCTGATATCTATGCACTGTTTCAGCGCCCTTCTGTTTTCCAAGCCCTATCACCATCATCTTCATTAGTCCGCTCTCTATCCTACCCTTAAAGTCTGTGTGGGGCTTAACCCGGTTAACCACAATTATTCCATCCGATTTTAGGGCAAATCTGTCAACGTAGACGGGTTCACCGTTCTCAAGCCGCCCTACCTCCTCAACCTCCATGGAAGCGTAAATGGGCGCTCCAACAGATTCCGGAGTTATTCCAAGGCTTCTGAGAACAGCTACCTGTCCTTCAGGGGTTGCTCCTCCATGGCTTCCCATCGCTGGCACAATGAATGGTCTGCCGCCCGCTCTCTTAACCTCATCAACAACCGTTGCGAGGATTTCCGGTATGTGCGCTATTCCCCTGCTGCCGGCTGTGATCGCTATTTTTGCGCCGGGCTTAACCCTTCCCCCTAAACCGGCTTTCCCCAGCTCATCCCTTAAAACTGCGGTGTAATCATCTATTTTTGGAGCGTAGATCTTCTGTTTAACTCTAACCATTTTGGGAAGTAGCGGTCCGTAATGTGACATGAAAGAAGATCAACCTAATCTCCTTAAATATTTTCTCATTAAGACCGGTTTTAAGCACCCTTTTGTTTGGCTGTTTATAGTCCAGCCTTAAGCTAGAACTCGGTTCCCTTCGATTAAATGGATTAAAACTTAAAAATGGGGTTTTATACCTATTTTTCAGGTTTCTTCTACTTGTAGAGGAAGGAGAATTTTTCGTCAATAATGTTGTGATCTAATTTCTCGTACGCTTCTGTGCTTCCAACATCATACCAGAAGGCGTCTGTGAGGTAGCCATATACATTATTTTTGCTGATTAAATGCGGGATTACGTCGCCCATGAAATCTAGCTCGCGTTTTCCACTAGCTAAACTATCCATCTCCTCAAGAATTTTGCCTTCCAAGGCTACTATCGCTATGCTAACCGGTTTCTCTATCTTAGGTTTCTCCTGAAACCGTCGGATTCTCCCGCTTTCATCTAATTCCGCCACCCCGACTCTAACTGTGAAGCCGCCTGATAAAGCGACCGTGACAGCTGCATTTTTTTCCCTATGGAATCTTAATAAGTCTCCGAGGTTCATGTTTGTTAGAATATCTCCATAGTAGATTAGGAGGGTTTCTTCGGTGCTTAATACCTTTTTTCTGTAGGCGTTAACTATTGAGCCCGCTGTTCCTTTAAGCACTGGGTTATCATAAACGTAGGTTATATTCACGTCGAATCTGGAGCCGCTGTTAAAGTAATTTATGATCTGCTCAGCCTTGTAATCAACAAGAAAGGTTAGGTTTTTCACACCGTAAAATCTCAGTAACCTAACTATGTACTCAAGTAGAGGTTTCTGTCTTTTGCCAATAGGGATCATAGCTTTCTGAAAATAATAGGTGATGGGTCTAAGTCTCTTACCGGGTCCGCCGCATAGAACAACTCCTCTCACATCTCTCACGGAAAGCCCTCCCAATAATATTGCTTCCCGGGTTATTAAATAATTAATAGCCCATGCTCTAAAGAAAAATATTTCCCATTTCTCCGGTATCCCATTTCACATATACCTAAAAACTGAAAGGGTGATCAAATTATTCCGTTCTTTGTGAAAATTGCGAGTTTTGTGGGTCTAACACTAACCCGCAGTCACAGAGGATGCTTCCTTCTTAGGAGGTGATCCGGCCGCAGGTTCCCCTACGGCCACCTTGTTACGA
>CAZGXE010000012.1:0-17440 GCA_964529605.1 uncultured Candidatus Bathyarchaeia archaeon
CTAGAGCAGCTAGAGTTGACGTTGAGACAACAGCCTCCATAGTTCGGGATCTACCGCCTCGCCATTGCCTCATACTGGGAGAAGTCGTAAAAGACTTCCCTATATTAGCAAAAATAAAGTCGTTAAATGTTAAAACGATGGGTGAGACAAGGCTTTTCTTCTCAAAGAAGACATTTGAGCTCAACCAGAATATCCTACAGAATCCACATGCATGAAGAAACCAAACAATAATCTTATATCTTTGAGTTTAATATGCATCTAATGGTGCAGTGAGATGAGAGGCGGACGCCAAATCCGCAGCTAAATTCTCATGTCCACCTAGCATGATACCCAAATCAAGCCGTCCCATAAATTTATATTTAGTTTTTATGAATTTCAGAGGAGTGATGTGAATGTTTAGAGATGTCCCTCCGTCAGTTGACTTTCCAGAGATCGAGCATAAAATACTGAAGTTCTGGACTGAAACGGATGCTTTCAAGAAACGTGTCGCCCTAAATAAGGGTAAGAAACCCTGGTCATTTATAGACGGGCCTATAACAGCTAATAATCCAATGGGGGTTCATCACGCTTGGGGTCGAACATACAAAGATCTATTCCAAAGATTTAAGGCTATGCGAGGATATGAACTCCGCTACCAGAACGGCTTTGACTGCCAAGGATTGTGGATTGAGGTTGAAGTTGAAAGGGAGCTAGGCTTCAAGTCCAAGAGAGATATCGAAGCCTATGGAATAGCTGAGTTCGTTAAAAGATGTAAGCAAAGGGCGCTACGTTATGCGGCCATACAAACCGAGCAATCGATACGTTTAGGCTACTGGATGGATTGGAACGATCCGAATGTACTGCGCTATCTAGCGGACTGCTTAGAGAATCCGAATCAAAAAGTGACCATAGAGGGAGTCAATGGCCCCGTGACGGATACTGCTGAGAGGCTTGTCGGACGGCTTGGCTCACCGGAGATAGGTGGCTCATACTTCACCTTTTCAGATGAGAATAACTACATGATTTGGGCTATGCTTAAAAAATGCTATGAGAAAGGCTGGATCTATAAGGGTAGAGACGTTATGCCGTGGTGCCCAAGATGCTCAACAGCCCTCTCTGAACATGAAATTGTTACGGAAGGCTATAAGGAGCTGACCCATCCCAGCTTAACCGTTAAGTTTCCGCTTAGAAATAGAAGCGGCGAGTCATTACTTATATGGACAACCACACCTTGGACGCTTACCTCTAATGTTGCGGCGGCGGTACGTCCGGACATAACCTATGTTAAGGTAAAATATGGTGAGGAATACCTCTACTTGGGTAAGCCAGCCTTAGAGAGGACTCTGCCAAAGGGAAGCTACGAGATTCTTGAGGAACTTAAAGGCTCCGAAATGGAAGGATGGATCTATGATGGACCCTTCGATGAGCTACCAGCAGAAAGAGACTCTGGAGCTGTTGACGCGCATAGGGTAATATTGTGGGAAGAAGTGAGCGAGGAGGAGGGAACATGCATAGTTCACATAGCGCCCGGCTGCGGTAAAGAGGATCTGGAGCTCGGGAAGCTTTATAATCTGCCAGCCGTAGCGCCGCTTAACGAGTTTGGCGTATTCATTGAGGGATTTGGAAAGTTTACTGGCGTACATGTCTATGATTCAGCCAAGCCAGTTATTGAATCCTTAAAGAAGAAGGGTCTACTCTTTAAGGTTGAGGATTATGTTCACCGCTATCCAGTCTGCTGGCGTTGCGGAAGCGAATTAGTCTTCCGCCTAGTTGATGAATGGTTCATATCGATGGGTGAGAAACTTAACAAACCGCTTGATGAAATCACTGATGAGGAGAAAGCCCGAAACCTAAGATATCAAATAATGGAGGCTGCAAAAAAAGTCCGCTGGATCCCAGACTATGGGTTACAGCAAGAGCTCGATTGGCTTCAGAATATGGAGGATTGGATGATATCCAAGAAGCGATATTGGGGTTTAGCTCTACCCATATGGGAATGCCAAAGATGCGGAAACTTCGAAGTTATAGGTGGAAAAGAGGAGCTTAAAGCTAGGGCTGTTGATGGATGGGATGTTTTTGAGGGGCATACGCCCCATAGACCCTGGGTGGATGCTGTCAAAATAAGATGCTCCAAGTGCGGTGCATTAATGTCGCGTATACCTGATGTAGGTAATCCATGGCTTGATGCCGGCATAGTTGCATACTCAACTCTCCGATATAGATGTGACCGTGAATACTGGAAGAAATGGTTCCCAGCGGAGCTAGTTTGCGAGTCCCTTCCCGGGCAATTCAGAAATTGGTTCTATGCCATGCTTGCGATGAGCACAATCATGGAGAGAAAGCCGCCGTTTAAAGTCTGCTTTGGACACGGACTTGTCTTAGGTGAGGATGGACGTGAGATGCATAAGTCCTGGGGTAATGCCATATGGTTTGATGAAGCCGTTGAAAAGATGGGTGCGGATGTAATGCGCTGGATATATTGCACCACTAGACCGGAGTCAAATCTTCTATTCGGCTATACTAGATCGGATGAGGTTAAAAAGCGCTTTCTAATACCATTATGGAACATTTACAGCTTTTTTGTAACCTATGCGAATCTAGATGAGTGGACACCTAAAAATTCCGTGCCTTATAGTTCACTTTCACTCTTAGATAAGTGGATACTCTCAAAGCTTAATGTACTCATCAAAGATGTAACAAGATATCTTGATGACTTCAACCCTTACGACGCAACCATCTCAATAGAGAAATTTGTTAACGAGCTTTCAACGTGGTACATTAGAAGATCCAGAAGGAGATTCTGGAAAAGCGAGAAAGATGAAGATAAGAATGCTGCATACACAACACTCTACGCTTGTCTAACAACGCTCATCAAGATTCTTGCACCATTCATACCATTCCTAACAGAAGAGATATATCAAAATATTGTACGAAGAGTCGATCCGAATGCTCCGGAAAGTGTCCACCACAATGACTGGCCGGTTGCCGATGAAAAAATGATTGACGGAGAACTAATGGGAAACATGGAATTGGTGATTAAGGTTTGTAGTCTAGGCCGCTCAGCGCGCAGTAAAGCTGGCATCAAACTGCGTCAGCCACTTCTGGAGGCAAAAATTGTAGCCGAGGAGTCGGTGATAAAACGGATCAAGGGATTTAGGGACTTAATAATGGAGGAGCTGAACGTTAAGGGCGTATCAATGACAACCAAGAGAAACGAGCTAATCGATTACGTAATTAAACCCATACCGGAAGCGCTCGGTAGAAAATACGGCAAGCTATTCCCAAAGATCAAAGAGACGATCGCGGAAGTTGATCCACAAAGGGCAATTCGCTCCTTAGAGAAGGGAACCCTAAACCTAACAGTCGACGACCGGAATGTGAAGATACTGCCAGAAGAAGTTAAAATAATAGAGCAACCTAAGAGTGGCTACTCAATTTCCGAAGAAGACAATATAACAGTTGGCGTAAACCTAATGATGCCAGAGAAGCTTAAATTAGAAGGGATTGCACGAGACATAGTTAGGCGCATACAGAACCAGAGGAAGGAAGCTGGATTCAACATAGCTGATCAGATTGAAACATACTACGAGGCTGGACCGACATTAACTAAAGTCTTTGAGAACTTCCGGGATTATATAGCAGCTGAGACTCTGTCAGTTATCATAAGGGAGGGGAATCCGCCGGAGAACGCTCACTCAGCTACATACAGATTAGCCGATGAAGAGCTGAAGGTTTGGCTGAGGCGGGCTGAAGCCGGAAATAAATAACTTTTTTCTTTTCTTCTGTTATGGCATGCGATTTTCCTCTGAATTCTGAGATTCTTTATAATAATGTAGCTATTACATGGATGATGACGCTTGAAAAGAGTTATTTATTTCATGATCACAATTAATAATTATGTGATCATAATGCCTGAGGATTACGGCTTTGAACTTCTGAAGGGCGAAAAGATCGATGTTTCAGTTAGACCCCATCCTCTATCCTTTCTAAGATATTATGCCGTAAACTTGTACCTAATCTTTATAGCTTTGGCGCTTAACTTGTTCTATTCATATATAAAATCAAATATTGACTCGCTTGGATTTTTGAAAACTATCTTCGGCTTCATTCCCGGAATTGAACCGGAAAACCTGCTACTGCTAATCGTTTTCTGGAGCATTCTAATATTAAGCGGCCTAATAATAGGTGTTTTCTGGGTTAGCAAGATGCCTCTTGTGTACATGATTTTAATAGGGATCACTGGAACACTGGTTGAGTTATATTTTCTTGCACCCTATGATCTGCTGTGGATTCCGAAGCCTATGGTTAAGATATGGCTTCTAGTGCTCGTGGCTCTAATAGGCTTCCTTCTGACGGAAGCTTACCGCCGGGGCCACAGATACTTCCTAACGAATTATAGGATTATAACCCTTAAGAGGTTCATTGGAAAAGAGGTTCGTGAGGTGATGTATGATGGAATAACAGATGTATACGTTAGTCAAGGAATCCTTGGAAGAATATTCAATTACGGCACAATCATACCGGTATCAGAGTCAGGCTTCGGCTTAGGGGAAGACGCTGCACTGGTCGCAGCATCAGCCGCCGCGCCGGTTAAGAAGGGTTTTCTAGGCATAAGCTTTGGCGGTAAGAGAGGCGTAAATAGACCTAGAGCTGCAACATATTTTTCCCTTCATGGTGTGCCAAATCCTAAGAAAATTAGAGGAATAATAGGGGAAAGGCAGCTTGAAGCCAAGGAAGCCCCGATCCTGAGAAGAATCGAAGACCTTCTAAGGAAGGAAAGTGAAGAAAGCGGAGAACAGTCATAATTTTTAAAGCCGTTTACTACATTAGCTTCATGTGATCAGCAAATCGGAATTCTCCGGCCTTTCTCATCATATCTGTATTTTCCAAGATATTTTTCAATTTCCCTAATCTCCTCCATCTTGAAAACCGGCCCATCTCTACAGACTCTATATTTCCCTAAAGCGCAGCTCCCACATATCCCAATGGCACATCTCATGTAACGCTCTAAACTCGCCTGAAAATCCGTTGAGTATAAATTGGCTAGCTCGTAGGCTCTCCTAATCATCTTTTCAGGCCCGCAAGCATAGAATGCATCAAATTTTTTCCGTTGCAGTAAACTTTCAGCTAAATCTGTGGTAAGCCCCTTAACCCCATAGCTTCCATCCTCAGTTGTGAAGAAAACCTCAATCCTCTTGGATTCTGAAAGTCTTTTTAGACTGTTTAAAAATACAAGATTATCCTTAGATTTAGCTCCCTCTACAACCGTTATTTCAAAGTTATTCTCGACGAGCTTATTTATAAGCAGCATGAGAGGCGCCATGCCTGTTCCGCCACCAATTATGAGCGCTTTCTCACCAATAAGCTTGAAGCCTATGCCAAAAGGCCCCCTTACTCCTATTAAATCACCAGCCTTTAAGCTGTTAAGCGCTCTCGTCGCCTCACCAACTTCAGCAACTGTTATGGAGGAAAATCCATCTGAGCGAGCGGAAGATAGGCTCAGCGGTATCTCATCGATCCCAGGGATCCAGACCATAATGAATTGACCTGGCTCAGCTGATGAACATAAATCATCCCTAAAGAATATTGTTTTAACATTCGGGTTCTCCGGCTTAACATCTAGGATCTCAACTATTCGTATAACATTATTTTTTATGCGCCAGCCCGACAATCTCTTCTACGCTCCTAAACCCCTTCCTCTTAAGATACTCGCTTAAACCGTCACAGACCGACTTAAAAACGGTTAATCCCTCTAAAGCTATGGCTGAGCCTATTTGAACGGCTCTTGCTCCAGCAAGCATGAACTCAACGAGATCCATCCACGTTCTCACCCCACCGCACCCAATAACTGGTATATTAACAGCTTCATAGATTTCGTAAACGCATCTAACCGCTATAGGTTTTATGGCCGCCCCTGAAAGACCGCCAAACCTATTCGCCAGTATAGGTATGCACGTTTCAATATCTATAGCCATGGCTCTCACAGTATTTATGGCTGTAATTGCATCGGCACCTGCGGAAGCGGCTGCTTCAGCTAACTCAGCTATATGCGGAGTGTTCGGTGTCAACTTCGCGAACACCGGCTTATCAATCCGATCTTTAACAGTCTTAACGATTAGCTTAACCATTTTTGGGTCTTGACCAATCTCGCTTCCAGTGCCCTTAACATGCGGGCATGAAAGGTTAAGTTCAATAGCACTTGCCCCAGCCTCAGCAGCTACGCTCGCAGCCTCAGCATACTCATCCGGTGAGAAACCGAATATGCTGACTATTAGAGGAACCTTGAGGTCTTTTAAATCTCTTATTTCTTCTGCGAACTCGTATATTCCTGGGTTTGGGAGTCCAACAGCATTCAGGAAGCCGCACTCAACTTGTATGACTGTTGGGTTTGAGTAGCCGCTTTTCGGCTTTAGACTAACAGACTTTGTTACAACCGCCCCAGCCCCGGCCTCCACGATTTCTCTCAGGGTTTCAGCGGATATTCCAAGTATGCCTGATGCGAGCATTGTTGGATTCGGCATCTCTAATCCAGCTATTTTGGTTCTTAGATTGGCGAAGTCGGTTCTTCCGGTTTTATCGGCTCCCATAAGGCTTTACCGCCTAACACTCTGTATGTGCAGATTCTGCAGATATCAATTTCGGAATCTTTTTGGCAAATATATATTTAGGCAACGCCGTCAATCTTTAGATAGTATGGTTAATGCGGTGAATGGTTTGAAGGTAGCCATTGTAACGAGTGTTGTAGGGGTTTTAGGCCTAAGTGAGAAAGGTGAAATATTAGATGAAGAGGTTTTCTCAAGGAATCCTTCTGAAATTGCTCAGAAACTGTTCGCCGTCGAACAGGGAACCCTAATACCGGAAATAGCGAACCTAATAGAGAGGTTGAAAAAACGGAATTACACAGATTTCATGTTTGAAAGCCAAGAGTTAGCCAAAACTGTAAAGGAGGAGCTAAACGTTAACGTGGAGGCTAGAAACCTACTTGGCTTAAGTGAGAAAATACGTGAGAATATGGGCGAAATAGGTGTTAAAGTTGGCTTTATTAAAGAGCCATCTGAAATAATGAGGTGGATTCACACCGTTACAATTGAGCTTTCAAAGCTTAGGATTAAGAAGGCTACTGAAAAAAGGGATTTACTGATCGTTCAGGCGATTCAAGCCTTGGACGATTTGGATCAGACGTTGAATCTTTTCATGGGTCGCTTACGAGAATGGTACGGTATCCACTTCCCGGAGCTAAGCCGCCTAATAGATAAGCATGAGACCTACGCGAGACTTGTTTATATGCTTGGATCCAGAGAAAACTTTTCTGTTGAGAAGTTGGAGAAAGAAGGTTTTCCAAGGAAAAAAGCCGTACAGATAGCGCAGTCTGCAAAATCCTCTATGGGCGCAATCCTCCAAGACATAGATGTAGAGCAGATCAGAAAGATCTCCAAAAATATTTTACAGCTTTTTGAGGCTAGATCGAATCTAATAAAATATGTTGATACTTTAATGGAGGAGATTGCTCCGAATCTTAGGGCCTTAGCAGGTCCTTCCCTCGGCGCCAGATTGATATCGCTTGCTGGTGGGCTTGAGAATCTCGCTAAGCTGCCGGCAAGCACAGTTCAGGTTTTAGGTGCCGAGAAGGCGCTCTTCAGATCTCTTAGGACCGGTGCTAAACCCCCCAAGCACGGCATAATCTTTCAGCATGCATTGATTTATAGAGCTAAACGTTGGCTTAGGGGTAAAATTGCAAGAGCTTTAGCTGGTAAACTCTCTATAGCTGCTAGAACAGACGCCTTCACGGGCAATTATATAGGTGATAAACTTAAGGGGGAGCTACTAAAGAGGGTGGAGGAGATTGAGAAGAAGTATCCTAGTCCTCCCAAATCTAAGGCTAAAGGTGGGAGAAGAAGGAAGAAAACTAAAGGATTTAGGAAACAATAAAATTGAGAGATGAAGCCAAGTATGAAAGTGAGGATTGAGCCCTTACCCAAGTTTGACGGCGTCTATCAGGTTACGCTTGAGGATGGTTCACGTAGAATTGCCTCTAAAAATCTGGTTCCCGGCAGAACCGTTTACGGCGAGCGTCTAATAAAACATGAGAGCGTCGAGTACAGACTCTGGGATCCCTATAGAAGTAAGATTGCCGCGGCAATCTTAAAGGGATTAAAGAGTCTTCCCATAAAGGCCGGTAGCAAAGTTCTGTATTTAGGCGCTGCTTCAGGGACAACTGCAAGTCATGTTTCGGACGTAATTGGCGAGGATGGTCATGTCTTCTGCATAGAGTTTGCTCCAAGGCCGCTTAAAGAACTTATAGAGAATGTCTGCAAGTTCCGAATGAATATGTCACCGATTCTGGCAGATGCGCGTCTTCCAGAGAAATACGCTAACCTAGTTGAAAAGGTTGATGTAATATACTGCGACGTAGCCCAGCCGGAGCAAGCTCAAATATTAGTTAACAACGCAAAAGTCTTCCTTAAGAATGGAGGGTGGATAATGCTTGCCATAAAGGCTAGAAGCATAGATGTCACAAAAGAACCAAGTGAGATTTATAAGAGGGAAATAAGCATACTTGAGAAGAATGGCTTTAAGATTCACCAAGTTATACATTTGGAGCCATACGATAGAGACCACGCGATGATCGTAGCTCAATACTTACCAACCTAATAATTTTTATAGGGGGAATTTTCCAGCCAGCGGGTTGGAATCTAATCCCGAGTAGCGTATTCCTCAACATGATCCTTTAAAATACTGAAATATTCCCTAATCAGGGATCTGTTAGGTTTCTGAGCGGATGAAAATGAGCAGATGGGAAACTTGGCTTCTCTTAAAGCTCGCCTTAGAATATTTGCCGAAAGCCTGAGCTGTAGTATCGCCGATTCATAGTCGCCATACTCCAAACAGTCCTTAGCATTCAAAAACTCAGTTTTGGCTTCCTCAATATCATATTGAATTCTGCAAAATTTGTCAGTTACTCTACTTAGATGAGTTGAGAAATCAATGAGGGCAGATTCCGCATCATGCTTCCCCGCACCGTTTATTCCCTGAATCTCGCAAAAAATTTTATGAAAATCTGGGAATCTCCTGCGTAAATGCGGAATAAGCAGTCGAGGCGTATTTACCTCCGGCTCATCCATCCCCAACAGTAATGCTCTAGCTAGCTCAACGGAAGCAGATTGCAAAGCGGATTCCGCACGCTCCAGTCTTCCCATCCTAAAATGATTGCGGGCGTAACCCAGCAGCCTGCAGGCCCTCTTTAACATAGTGTTCATGTAGAAACGCGGGATTTTCTGAGTGCGCGCTTTCACACTCAGCCAGCTCAGCGTTCCGTCGAGATCATAAAGAATCTTCCCGGATCTTAACACTTGTAAGCGGAAGGTGTCGAAGGGAAGATTTTTGCCGCTGAAGAACGGGGATGCAAAATCCGTCTTAGGCACTTTATAAATCTCAAATTTTAGGCAATCATACTCTTTAATGGTTCTTAAGCGTTCGCCGCCTTTCGTAAGCAATAAAATATCTATGTCGCTTGTTTTACGTAGCATGCCCTTTGCTAAGCTGCCGAAAACCATTACGCCAAGAACTTTTTCGTCAAAAGTTTGAAGATATACGAATTCTTTGATTGCGTTTGAGATCTTCTTAGCTGAGATCACCATTCTAATCCAATAGTATTTAGGGTCACCTGATGGATAAAAATTTTAATGGAAATTATTGTGAAGTTTTTCCTTTTTTCATCACTTATTACTTACGCTTTGTTGGATGGAATATTCCCTGGATAATTCTCGCCGTTGGGACGGCTATTAAGGAGCCTATTGTCATCTGCCCAATGTTAACCGGCACCTCAGCTATTGCAATAGCTGATATGCCGAAAAGCCATCCTATGAAATACATTTCATAAATGAAATATCCTAAAACCATTATGAACCCTCCAACAATTACGGATAAAATCTTCCAGCCGATTTCAGGCTCCATGAACAAGCCAGCTAATATCATTGAGATGGCGGCTATGAAACCTAGTGCAGGCCAGAACAACATTGGAATGTAAAGCGTGAAAAATGTTTGTCCTAGGGTGAGCTCGATTTCTCCGCTATAATATAGTGATCCGATGGTGACCAATATCCCGCCAGCCAGCAAACCTAAAACTGATGTTAGTATTCTCCAGCTCATTCTGGTAAATTTCGGGTTGCGGCTACTTAGGAAACCCACTATGAGCCCCTCCGACGCTTTAATTATTAGTGTTGCTGGAGCATAGTAATAGTAGCCTAGAAATAGGTCAGCCAGCATTGAGCCGACCCCTCCGGCGAAAGCGCCTACAAAAGGACCGAACAGAAGGGCTGAGAGGAAAACCATTGATTCACCGATATTGAAGAAGCCTCTAGTTGCTGGAACATACACGCTGAAAAACATGGTTGCAACGCATACTAAAGCCGTGAAGACTGCGGCAAATATTATATTTAGAATGAAAGCTGTCATTTTTGAGAGAGAGGTCTCTTTTGTAAGCATGTTTCTTCAACACCGTGCGGTACAGTTGAAACTTGACTAGTATAGTTACAACTATACCGATATAAAAGTTACTATTCCAAAACACTCTCTCTTTACAACAAGGCCTTCACTTCATCAATAGCTTTGAGAACTCTTCTTCCCCTCTGGGTTATCATGAAGTATTTCCGTCCATTTTTTGTTTGAACAGATATTAACCCCCTACTTTTTAGCTCGTTCAGATGCTGATATACAGCCGCTTTAGTCATGATTTTTCCAATACTTTTCCATATTTCATATCCATAAGTCTTCTTTTTCGCTATTATACGCAGTATCATCTCTTTGGTGCTGAACTCCGCCTCAACCAAAGCCATCTTACGCTTCTTTGAAAGTGCCCGTAGAATATCCGTCGCTTTCAGTCCGCTTCCAGTTATCAGGCAGACAACGATTTCATCTTTCCTAATAATCGATTCACGCATAAGTTTTTTGAGGGCAGCTATTGTTCCAGAACTCGCTGGCTCAGCGAACAATCCCTCCATCTTAGCTATTTCCTGTTCAGCCTCAAGTATCTCCTGATCCGAAACTGTAACTGCGAGTCCACTGGAATTTTTTATGGCTTTTATAGCGAGTTCTTTCTTTGATGGATTGAGCACAAATATGCTTGTAGCCCGAGTCATCGGGTTCTCAATTTTTTTCTCTTCACCTAGGTATGCGTTAACTATTGGCGGGCACCCGTTTGATTGAACGCCGATTAACCTTGGAAGAGCCCTTATTCTGCCTAGCTCATAAAGCTCCCTAAAGCCTTTCCAAACTGAATAGATTGTTCCACCGCTTCCCATCGGCACAATAATTATGTCTGGAACACCTAGCTGCTCAGAGATTTCGAATGCAATTGTCTTTTGGGCTTCAATTACAAGAGGGTTTAAGGCCGATGTTGCCTGATACCACCCTGTCTCCTCAGCTAATTCCCTAGCTCTATCTATAGATTTATCAACTGTTTTACCGTATTCCTCAATTACTGCATCATAGATTATCATTTGAGCGAGCTTACCCATATCGGTGTGCTCAGGGGTTATAACGTGGCAAGATATACCGTATTTTGCACAGTATGCTGCTAGAGAGGCACCCATATTACCATTAGATGCGCATATGGTGGCTGTGAAGCCTAAATCTAGCATGTTTGATACCACAAGTGCTGCAGCTCTATCCCTGAAGGAATTTGTCGGGTTCCTCGTCTCATCCTTCAAGTAGAGTTGTGGTAGTCCAATCTGACCGGCCAACCGCTTAGCTTTATAAAGCGGCGTTCCACCCTCGCGCATTGTTGCAACATTCTTCACATTTGGAAGAAGATTCCGGTATCTCCAGAAATTGAATTCACCTATGAAAGGGGCGCCCTTAATCTTTTTATAATTAATTTTATATTCGAGTGTTCCGATCCCACCGCAGCCTCTGCATTTGTATTCGGGTAAATCAGTTTCAATCTCTTTTCCGCATTTTGTGCATATGAGAGTGTTCATCGCGCAGCCCCTCAAAAACATTCCTTAGATACTCTTATCTATAACGTAACAATAAAGCTTTAAATCAATCCTGCCGATAAAGATTAGCCGTTTAATGCGGTTTACTCTCTTAGGGGATAATAATTGACTATGGAAAGCATGCATTACCATCTAGTTTGTATAGAATGTGGGGCTAAGTACCCGCCGAACGAAGTTATCTATAAATGTAGAAGATGCGGTAGCCTTCTTTCAGTGGAGTACCATAAGGAGATATTGAGGCCCGAGATCTGCGAGAGATGGGGTGCAAGGACACTTTCAGTCTGGCGTTACCTGGAGCTTCTGCCAGTAAGCGATAAGAACAAAATTGTGAGCTTAGGAGAGGGAGGAACAAACCTAAGCAAATGTCTCAGATTGGGCGGTGAACTTGGCTTAAAAAACGTTTATGTGAAGAATGAAGGCGAGAATCCTACGGGCTCGTTTAAAGATCGCGGTATGACTGTTGGTGTAACAAAAGCTATAGAATTAGGTATGAAATGCGTTGCATGCGCTTCAACAGGCAATACATCCGCGTCTCTAGCTGCATATGCCGCAAGAGCAGGACTTAAATGCATAGTTCTTATACCTTCAGGTAAGGTTGCCTTCGGAAAGCTTATTCAGGCGATGATTCACGGCGCCACTGTAATACAGGTGAAGGGAAACTTTGACGACGCTCTAAGAATCGTTGAGAAAATCTGCTTAACTCATCCAATCTATCTACTGAACTCTCTAAACCCCTACAGGCTTGAGGGACAGAAAACAATCGCCCTCGAAATCTGGGATCAGATGGATCATACTGTTCCGGACAAGATTATTGTACCCGTTGGGAACGCGGGAAACATAAGCGCAATTTGGAAAGGGTTTAAGGAGCTCCACGCCATCGGCTTAATAGATGAGCTGCCTGAAATGATTGGAATACAGGCTGAAGGAGCTGCCCCAATAGCTAACTCCCTTAAGAGGGGTTTAAGCAAAGTTAAGTTTGTGGAAAAGCCTGAAACGGTTGCAACAGCCATAAGGATCGGTGCGCCTGTTAATTGGAAAAAGGCTGTTAGGGCAATAAGCGAGTCCGGGGGTCTAGCAGAAACAGTTTCGGATCAGGAGATACTCGAGGCCCAAAAGCTCCTAGCGCAGTATGAAGGCATATTTGTTGAGCCAGCAAGCGCAGCGTCGATTGCTGGATTAATAAAACTTGCCAGGATGAATCTGATGAATCCTGATGAACGCGTAGTCTGCATAGCAACCGGTCATGGACTGAAGGATCCGGATGTAGTTTTGAAGCGTTTTCCAAAGCCAATCGAAGTTGAGGCGACCGTTGAAGCTGTCATAAAAAACATTACTGATATCCAGCTGGTTCTGAGCGCGTCAGTGCTTTCCCCCAGCGCTTCTCCTTAGAACAGTGATTAAATCATTTAGAACCGCTGAAACCGTTTCTTTTCCAGCTCCATAGCCAACTAACGTTAGTTCCCTCGCTAGGTCTGTTTCTATATGTATGGCGTTCAATGTTCCGTGAACGCATAGTGGATGATTGATTGGAACGAGCTTCGGCGCAACCTCAAGTCTCTTATCGATTATTCCCACGAGCTTTATTGCGCAATTTGCTTTCTTAGCTAAGCTCACTGACTCCTGAGTTATTCCGCGTATTCCAACTCTTTCAACATCCTCAAATTTAGCATTACGCCCCATTAATGCATTCGCCAGGATAACGATTTTACATGCAGCATCTATGCCATCAACATCATAGGATGGATTTCTCTCGGTTATACCTCTCTCTTGAGCCTCCTTTAAGGCTATCTCGAAACTTGTTTCCTCAAAGTACATTTTTGAGAGTATGTAATTTGTTGTTCCATTCAAGATTCCGGATAGGCTAACTATCCTATCGCCCCTCAAGCATTCTCTAACTAGGGAGAATATTGGGATGGCTCCAGCGACGGCTCCCTCATATAGGAGACTACAATCATTCTTTTTAGCTAGGCTTGTTAGCTCTCTAAAGGCTAGGACAAGCGGCCCCTTATTAGGTGTAACGACGTGTATGCCTCTGCTCAACGCTTGCCTAATGTGAGTTAATCCAGGCTCTCCGTCTTTTATGTTTGTCGGCGTTGCCTCAACAATTATATCACATGAATTCTCATTGAGCATCTTAACAGCAGACTCCCCAAGCCTATAGCCCTCGCATTCTTGAAGCTTGTTTACCTTACTTAACTTCTCAATGTCTAGGCCTTCAGCATCAAATATGTAACCTTTACTATCTACGGCTCCAACTAATCTAAAGCCTTTATCTATTCCCTTTATGATGGCCATTTTGTTCTTAAGAGCTTTAATGAGCACTTTTCCTATGAACCCGAATCCGATCAAGATTAGTCTCATCTGGCATAACACCCTTCGCATGCTACTTTTTAGGAGGAAGCGGTGAAATTAAAATCGCATTCTGCTCCTTAGATAGATTTCTAAATTCATCCATGATCTCATCAAGCTTCTCAGCTGGAACCTCGACATCTAACTTTACACATACTTCATCAGGTTTAGGTGTTAAAGCCTCAAAGCCTATTATCCGTATGCCTTCGATCCTAGATTCAATGATTCCTTTTAGGTCTATTCCGCCCATTAAAATGAATGTTAACCTAGCTTTCTCAACGACTTCCTCCGATCTTATTATTGTTATACCTAATCTTTCCACATCTTTAATTGCGTTCCTAAAGTTCTGACGTGAGGGAAAGTCAGCCACTAAGCTTACTGGAACATGGCCCTCAACAGGTTTATCTCTCTCATGGATTATTGACACTATGTTTCCCCCGTTCCTCGCTATGGGCTCTAGAGCCTTAAGGAGCTGACCCGGCTTGTCTGGAAGCGCAAGGGTTAGATCAAATCTCAAATTTCATGCCTCCAAATGAAAACTCAGGATTCTGGTCCTAAATCTTTGAAGACCCCGCCTCTGTCTGCTGATTGTACAAAGTACCAATACCTCTTTAAGTAGCCTCTAAATATTTTCGGCAGCTTAGGCTTCCATGATGATAAGCGTTCTTTAATTTCTTCATCGCTTAATTCAACATCCAGCCTTCTCGCCGGTATGTTAATGCTTATTACGTCCCCATCCTTTAATGCAGCTATTGGCCCCCTCTCGGCTGCCTCAGGTGAGACATGCCCTATGCATGGGCCTCTGGTTGCGCCTGAAAATCTGCCGTCAGTTATCAGAGCGACTGATTCGCTTAGACCCATACCAGCTATTGCGGCTGTTGGTGAAAGCATCTCCCTCATTCCAGGCCCACCTTTAGGCCCTTCGTATCGTATAACGATGACGTCGCCGCGGTTAATCTCCTTATTTAGAATGGCTTTCATCGCTTCCTCCTCTGAATTAAATACTCTAGCCGGGCCCTTATGAATAAGCATCTTCGGTGAGATGGCTGTAATTTTAGTTACAGATCCCCTCGGCGCAATATTTCCAAACAGAACCGCTATGCCTCCCTCCTTATGCACGGGGTTACTTAGCGGTCTAATAATCTCCGGATCGTAGATTATTGCGTCCTTAATGTTTTCACCAACGGTTTTTCCAGTTACAGTTAAAGTGTCTAGATGTAATTTATCACGTAGCACGTTCATGACTGCAGGTATCCCCCCAGCTGCATCGAGCTCTTGCAAATCATGCGGTCCGCTAGGGCGCATATCACATATGTGGGGAACTTTTCTAGCGATTTCATCGAAAACCTCAAGTAGCAGAGGTACGCCAGCCTCCTCTGCTATTGCTTTAAGGTGTAGAACAGCATTTGTCGATCCGCCGAGCGCCATGTCAACGGTTATTGCATTCTCAAAGGCTTCGCGGGTTAAGATGTCTAGAGGCTTTAAGTCTTCCTTAACCATCTCAACTATTCTCTCTCCGCTCTTCTTGGCTATTCGAAGCTTCTTTGATGAGACAGCTAAAGCTGTTGCGCATCCCGGAAGGGAGAGGCCGATGGACTCAGATATGCAAGCCATTGTGTTGGCGGTGTACATACCGTTGCATGATCCGCATCCGGGAAAAGCGTAATCCTCAAGCTTCCTTAATTCTTCTTCACTTATTTTTCCGGCGGAGCACTCACCTATAGCCTCAAATATTGATGTAACATCAACGAGTCTACGACCATATCTGCCGGAAAGCATTGGTCCGCCAGTCACAACAATTGATGGAATATTTAGTCTAACAGCAGCCATGATCATTCCAGGCGTTATTTTGTCGCAGTTAGTGACAAGAACTAAGCCGTCGAATCTGTATGCTTGCACCATAACTTCTATCGAATCTGCAATAAGCTCCCTTGATGGAAGCGAGTAATGCATGCCTTCGTGGCCCATCACCAGTCCATCGCATATAGCGATCGTATTAAACTCGAAGGGGACGCCGCCAGCCGCTCTAACACCAGCTTTAACGAACTTAGCTACTCTATCTAAATGAGTATGGCCTGGGACAAGCTCCGTGAAGCTGTTCGCTATGCCTATAAACGGTTTATTCAGATCCTCATCAGTTACTCCTAAACATTTCCATATGGCTCTGTGAGGCGCTCTTTCAATACCGAATTTAATTACATCACTTCTCAAATTTTAGGCCCCAATTATTTACTGCGTATCAGCCTTTAAAATTTTTAGTTACTAATAAGAATGCTTCGATTAGATTCGTAATTGAATGAGAAAAATTAGTGGGGGCTAACCAAAAGATTTTTATACTCATCACGCATATGTGGATGTTCCGAGGTTGCTGAAATGAGGAATTGCTTTATTTAGCCGCCAAAGCCACTTTGCTGAAAAAATAAGATTTTTTGATACGACTCTTCGGGATGGAGAGCAGACGCCTGGAGTATCGCTGATACCCGAAAGTAAGGTTTTAATCGCGAAAAGACTTGATGATCTAGGAGTGAACGTTATAGAGGCTGGTTTTGCAGCCGCATCAGAAGGCGAGATGAAAGCCATAAGGCTTATAGCAAAAGAGAATCTCAGAGCTGAAGTATGCACTTTTGCCAGAGGTGTTAAGAGGGACATAGACGCTGCACTAAAGTGTGAGGCTGACTCAATCTTCCTCGTTATACCGGCCTCAGACATACATATCCAACATAAGCTCAGAAAGTCAAGAGAAGGAATTTTGAGGATCACTGAGGAATGCGTTGAATATGCTAAGGATCACGGCTTAATAGTTGAGTTTGGGCCTGAAGACGCTACGAGAAGTGATATAAACTTTCTAAAGGAAATGATCAAGGTCAGCCTATCTGCCGGAGCCGACAGGATAACGCCGCCAGACACCGTAGGCATTCTAACACCTGAAAAGTCCTACGAATTCTTCTCAGACTTGAAAAGGGAATTTCCAAACGTTATCTTCGGTGTTCACTGTCACGATGATTTCGGCTTAGCTGTCGCAAATACTCTAGCCGCATTGAGGGCAGGTGTTGAGGAAGCGCATGTAACAGTTAATGGTTTGGGTGAGAGGGCTGGTAACGCGGCTCTAGAAGAGG